>JAJDYQ010000030.1 GCA_022825085.1 Gammaproteobacteria bacterium | reverse complement strand
CTTGTCCTTTATCGGCATGTGTTTGAGTTATTATCCCGCCAGTGAATGAGAAAACATCTGCTTCAAATAAGCGGGTTGTCTCTCCAGAGTCCGATCAATCGTTTCATTCACTACTGCCATATAATCATTATCCACAGAATGAGAGGCCCAAATAACTTTCTTCAGTATTATACTGGAGAGTCATGTCCTCATACAGGTGTCATTATGCACAATCACAGGGAACACAGATGGTGAAAAAAAGAGGTTTGGGCCGGGGGCTGGATGCGTTGTTGTCCGGTGGTCTGGCGGATGAGGATGCCGCATCCGGGGCGGCCGGCGGCAATCTGAGGGACATCCCTGTCGATCTGCTGGATCGTGGTCGCTATCAGCCGCGTGTGGATATGCGTAAAGAGACGCTGGCCGGTCTGGCCGAATCCATCAGGGCGCAGGGTGTTGTGCAGCCGATTGTGGTGCGGCCTGTCGGTGCCGGTCGCTATGAGATTATTGCCGGTGAGCGTCGCTGGCGAGCGGCGCAGTTGGCCGGATTGCAGGAGATACCGGCTATCGTGCGTGATGTACCCGATGAGGCGGCTGTTGCCATGGCCCTCATTGAGAATATCCAGCGTGAAAACCTTAATCCACTGGAGGAGGCCAGTGCCCTGCGGCGCTTGATTGATGAGTTTGATATGTCGCATCAGGTGGCCGGTGATGCCGTTGGGCGTTCCCGTGCGGCGGTCAGCAATCTGCTGCGGTTGCTGGAGATCGCGCCAGCGGTAAGGCCCTGGCTGGAGTCGGGCGAGCTGGAGATGGGACATGCCCGTGCCATATTGCCACTGCCCCCGGAGAAGCAGTTGCAGGCAGCGAAAACGATTGTGAAGCGGGGGTTTTCTGTGCGACAGGCCGAGGTATTGAGTAAATCGCTGCGAAAGCCCAATAAAAAGAAGGCATCTGCGGATCCAAAAAAAGACCCGGATGTATTGCGACTGGAGAATGATCTGTCGGATCGGCTGGCGGCAAAGGTGGCAATTTCGGCCAATCAGGCCGGCAGGGGCAAAGTACAGATCAGCTTTAATTCGCTGGATGAGTTGCAGGGTATATTGGAGCATATCCGCTGATTTTTGGTCTGCCTGTTGATGTGATGGTGTCCTGAATTATGTTTGAAGAGCTGGATATGGGCAGGGCGGATGATGTCCGGGCGCTTTTCACTTCTGTATTTTCTGATTCGGAAGGGGAGGCAGAGGGCCTTCTGGTGGGTAATCTTGCCTGGGAGTTGCTGACCGAGACAGACCGGCAGGACATTTATGGCTTCGCTGCTGTTGAGGGTGCTGAAATTATCGGCTGCATAATATTCAGCCGATTGACCTTTGAGTGTGAAAAGAATGTGTTTATTTTATCGCCGGTTGCCATTCGTGCGGACCGCCAGAGTCAGGGTCTGGGTCAAGGGCTGATCAATTTTGGCATTGATCGGCTACAAGAGCAGGGCATTGTGTTGATAATGACCTATGGTGATCCGGATTTTTATGTCAGGGTGGGTTTCCGTTGTGTGGCGGTGGAATCGATCAGGGCACCTTTTGATCTGAAATTTCCGCATGGCTGGTTGGGCCGGCCATTGCCCGGCGGTTCCGTTATGCCCATTCCGGGCAGGCCGAGCTGTGTGCGGGCCTTGAATAAGGCTGTGTACTGGTAACGGGTGGGGCTTGGGAGGCTGCCTGAAAATGGTGATTGCAGCCAATAGTGGCGGAAGGCTAAAATGGCGTTGATCTGTGTTATGGTGCCCCTTTATACTGTGCCCGTCTGGCCACATGGTCGTTTGGTAAGGCCGTGTGAAGAAGGCTCTTCAAAATGAAGGGTTATCCGGGCATAATCACCGCCCGGGTTCAGGTATTGTTCGGGTAGTGCTATGCGGGTCTTGATTGGCAGCCAGATGATTCTGGCGCTTGTCGCCGCACTGGTTGCGCTGTATCAAGAGTCTGTCGATGCCATGCTAGCCGTTTTGTATGGGGCAGCAATCGGTATCATGGTTGTCCTGCTGGCCCGTCGCAGTGCCAATAAGGCGGCGGAAAAGGCCATTGACAGCCCGTCACAGGGCATCGTTGTGATGTTTGCCGGGCTTGTCCTGCGGTATGCGGCAGTGATATTGGGTTTGTTGGTTGGCCTCAGGGTTTTACAGCTTATGACCGTGCCCATGCTGATGGGCTTTTCATTGATGATAATGGTTCAGGTTTTTGTCGCGCACCGGGTGAAGTTCTGAAATGATTTTTGACCAACAGTGAGTTTTGGTAACAGTATGAGAGAGGCAGTATGGCTGATGACAGCCTGACACAAGCGGAATATATCAGGCACCACCTGACGAATATGACCTTTGGTCAGCATCCGGATGGTTCCTGGGGGCTGGCGCATTCCTCAGCCGAGGCTGCGCAGATGGGTTTCATGGCTATTCATGTCGATACCATGTTCTGGTCTGTTTTGCTGGGTGCTGTTTTTCTGTTCTTTTTTCATCGGGCAGCCCGGTCGATGAGTGCCGATACGCCAAGTGGTTTGCAGAATTTTGTTGAGTGGATTGTTGAGTTCATTGATACCAGTGTTCGTGGTTCTTTTACGGCAAAGAATGATATGGTTGCGCCAATGGCATTGACATTATTCGTATGGATTCTTTTGATGAATCTGATGGATCTGGTGCCAGTTGACTGGATTCCCCATTTTACCGGCTGGATGGCCAGCCTCCTGTTCGATGCGGATCCTCACCATGTCTATATGAAGGTGGTGCCGACGACTGATCCCAATGCCACATTCGGTTTGTCGCTGGCTGTATTCGCGCTGGTCATTTTTTACAGTATCAGAATGAAGGGCCCCGCCGGTTTCGCGGCCGAATTAACCATGCATCCGTTTGAGGCGAACAATGTGGTGCTGAAAATTATATTTCTGCCGATTAATCTGTTTCTGGAAGGTGTGTCGTTGCTGGCAAAGCCGGTGTCTCTGGCGTTGCGCCTGTTTGGCAATCTGTATGCCGGCGAGATGATTTTTATCCTGATTGCGCTGATGTATGGCGGCAATTTTATTCTGGCCCTGTTCGGGGGTGTGCTGCAATGGGCCTGGGCGGTATTCCATGTTCTGATCGTGCTGTTGCAGGCATTTATCTTTATGACATTGACTATCGTCTATCTGGATATGGCGCACAGTCATCACTGATTTTTTGATTATTTACGACTTTTTAACAGGAGATAACAAATGGAAGCTGCAATTCTGACGCTGGCAGGTGCCATCCTTCTTGGGCTGGGTGCGCTGGGAGCCGCTGTAGGTATTGGTATATTGGGCGCACGTTTTCTGGAAGGAATCGCCCGTCAGCCTGAGTTACTGCCCATGTTGCGCACCCAGTTTTTCATCGTGATGGGCCTGGTTGATGCGGTCCCGATGATCGGCGTGGGTATCGCGTTCTATATTCTTTTCGCGGGCTGATTGTCAGGCTGTTACCGGAATAGACGGACAGATTTGCCATGAATATCAATCTGACATTAATAGGCCAGTCCATTACCTTTGCGGTCTTTGTCTGGTTTTGCATGAAGTTTGTCTGGCCGCCGATTATGCAGGCGCTGGAAGAGCGCAAACAGAAGATTGCCGATGGTCTGGCCGCTGCTGAACGCGGTGTGAAAGATCAGGAGCTTGCGCAGGCGAAGGCCGTTGAGACATTGCAGGAGGCGAAGGAGCAGGCCCGTACTATCATCACTCAGGCTGAAAGGCGTCATGCGGAAATTGTTGAGCAGGCCAAGGATGACGCAAAGGAA
Organism: Gammaproteobacteria bacterium; assembly: GCA_022825085.1. GTDB lineage: Bacteria > Pseudomonadota > Gammaproteobacteria > JAJDYQ01 > JAJDYQ01 > JAJDYQ01. Next base: position 5,653 of record JAJDYQ010000030.1, on the reverse strand, counting down.
GAGGCGGCCCGTATTGTCGCGGCGGCCCATGCCGAGGTGGAGCAGGAGGCGAGCCGTGTGCGTGAGGAATTACGCGGCAAGGTGGTTGATCTGGCCCTGGTGGCTTCCAGTAAAATTCTGGAGCGTGAGGTGAGTGTGGAAGATCACAACGCGATGCTTGAAAAGCTCAGTGCCAGCCTGTAACCGGATGACGCGATATGTCTGAGGTAAAAACCATGGCCCGTCCGTATGCTGTCGCCGTCTGGAAACATGCGAAAGGCCAGGACAGACAGGATCTCTGGTCTGAAATGCTGGAATTTATGGCCCGTGTCGTCGCCGATGATGCCATGTCTGCCATAGTCGGTGACCCGCGCATAGATGCGGATACATTGTCTCGTCTTATGCTGGAGGTCTGCGATGGGCATATCGATGATGTTGCCGGTGCCCTTGTGCGGTTGCTGGTAGAAAATGGCAGATTGTCGCTGATGCCGGAAGTGGCCGGTATCTATAAGGAGCTTCGGGCCGAGTCGGGCGGCGTGATTTCTGCTGGTCTGACGACCGCTTACCTGGTTAGTGCCGAATTTGAGCAGGCCATTGCTGCAGCAATGCAGAGGCGCCTGCACCGCGAAGTCACTTTTGCCACGGAAATTGACAAGTCTCTGCTGGGCGGGGCGATCATCCGTGTCGGCGACATGGTGATCGATGCTTCAGTGCGAGGCCAGATAGAGGCGCTGGCCGCCGACTTGCGCACATAAAAGATTATTAACATTGGATTTGAAGAGGGCTTTTAGCCATGCAACTCAGTGCAACGGAAATTTCTGATCTGATTCAGAAGAAAATTGAAAATTTTGAAATGCCGGCCGAGGCAAAGACCGAGGGCACGGTGATCAGTCTGACTGACGGTATCGTGCGTATTCATGGCCTGTCTGATGTGATGCAGGGTGAGATGGTCAGTTTTGGTGATGGCATCACGGGCATAGCGCTTAATCTTGAGCGTGATTCAGTCGGCGCGGTTGTGCTGGGGGATTACGGCAAGATTTCCGAGGGTGACACGGTGAAGTGTACCGGCCGCATCATGGAGGTGCCTGTTGGCGAGGGCTTGCTGGGTCGGGTTGTTGATTCGCTGGGGAACCCGATTGATGACAAAGGCCCCATTGAGGCGAGCCGCCATGAGCCGGTTGAGAAGGTCGCGCCGGGAGTGATCGCCCGCCAGTCCGTTTCCCAGCCGGTACAGACCGGGCTGAAAGCGATTGATTCCATGGTGCCGATTGGTCGTGGTCAGCGCGAGTTGATCATTGGTGACCGGCAAACGGGCAAGACTGCCATTGGGATTGATGCCATTATTAATCAGAAAGGCACGGGCGTTAAATGTATCTATGTCGCGATTGGCCAGAAAAACTCCAGCGTTGCCGGTGTTGTCCGCAAGCTGGAGGAGCATGGAGCCATGGAGCACACGATTGTGGTTGCGGCAACAGCGGCCGAGTCTGCCGCACTGCAATTTATCGCCCCCTATGCGGGCTGTTCCATGGGCGAGTACTTCCGTGATAAGGGCGAAGATGCGTTGATTATTTATGACGATCTGACCAAGCAGGCGTGGGCCTATCGTCAGGTATCGCTGCTGCTGCGTCGCCCGCCGGGGCGGGAGGCTTATCCGGGTGATGTTTTTTATCTGCATTCGCGCCTGTTGGAGCGTGCGGCACGTATTAATGCAGAATACGTTGAAAAAATCACGGATGGCAAGGTTAAGGACCAAACAGGGTCTTTGACTGCCCTGCCGATCATTGAAACGCAGGCCGGTGATGTTTCTGCTTTTGTGCCGACTAATGTTATTTCCATTACCGATGGTCAGATCTTTCTGGAGTCTGATCTGTTCAATGCTAATGTGCGTCCGGCGATTAATGCCGGCCTGTCGGTATCGCGTGTCGGTGGCGCGGCTCAGACGGCTATTATCAAAAAGCTGGGTGGTGGTGTCCGTCTTGCGCTGGCCCAGTATCGCGAACTGGCAGCTTTCGCACAGTTTGCCTCTGATCTTGATGACGCCACCAGAAAGCAGTTGGAGCGTGGTCAGCGTGTGACTGAGCTGATGAAGCAGCCACAGTATTCACCTATGAATGTTGCAGAAATGGCGGTTTCTCTTTACGCCGTGAACGAGGGTTATCTGGATGACGTTGAGCTAAACAAGGTGGGCGCTTTCGAGGCAGCCCTGATTGCCCATATGAATCAGTCTCATGGCGATCTGATGAACAGGGTTGTCGAGTCAGGCGACTGGAATGATGAGTTTGCCGATGCCTTCAAGGCGGCGCTTGATGATTTTGTTGCCAACCATGCCTGGTAATTAACGATTTAATCCGCTGATTGATATGGCAAACGAGAAAGAGATTCGCACCAAGATCAAGAGTGTTCAAAATACTCAGAAGATCACCAGTGCCATGGAAATGGTGGCAGCATCCAAGATGCGCAAAGCCCAGGACCGTATGCGAGCAGCGCGTCCCTATGCCGAAAAAATTCGTAATGTGGCTTCTCATATCGCGTATGCACGCAGCGAATATCGCCATCCCTTTTTGAAAGAGCGGGAAGCCAGACATGTCGGATATATCGTGGTTACATCTGATCGTGGTTTGTGTGGCGGCTTGAATGTCAATCTGTTCAAAAAGACCGTCAATGAGCTTAATGAGTGGAGCGACATGGGAGTCGGGATTGATATCTGTGCCATAGGCAAAAAAGGTATCGGGTTCTTTGCCTCTATCGGCAGTAATGTTGTCAGTCAGCAATCCGGCCTTGGTGATGCGCCCGCCGCACATGAATTGATCGGCTCGATCAAGATCATGCTGGATGCCTATAAGGAAGGCCGGCTTGACAGATTGTTTCTGGTCTATAACACCTTTGTGAACTCCATGACACAAGAACCGAATATCGAGACCCTGCTGCCCTTACATGCGTTCGAGCGTGATGATAGCCTCGACAAGCACTGGGATTACATATATGAGCCAGAGGCGGCCAGTATGCTGGATCAGGTGTTTATGCGTTATATTGAATCCCTTGTTTACCAGGGTCTGGTGGAGAATATTGCCTGTGAAATGTCGGCGCGCATGGTGGCCATGAAATCTGCAACCGATAATGCAGGTGAGCTGATTAATGAATTACAGTTGGTTTATAACAAGGCGCGTCAGGCCTCAATCACTCAGGAAATTTCCGAGATTGTGGGTGGCGCGGCTGCGGTATAAACCCGGATTGAAATTATTTTTAAGTATTGAAGCAGAGGACCTGAACAATGAGTTCCGGAAAAGTTGTTGAAGTAATCGGTGCGGTTGTGGATGTCGAATTTCCCCGTGATGCGATGCCTGGCATTTATGATGCCCTCAAGGTTGAGGGCGGTGTGTTGACGCTCGAAGTTCAGCAGCAGTTGGGCGATGGTATTGTCCGTGCGATTGCACTGGGCTCAACAGACGGCCTGCGTCGTGGTTTGACAGCCGAGAATACCGGGGCACCCATTACCGTTCCGGTGGGTCAGGGTACACTGGGTCGCATTATGAATGTGCTCGGCGAACCGATTGATGAGGCCGGGCAGATTGAAACGCAGGATTATGCGCCAATTCATCGTGCGCCGCCGACTTATGCTGACCAGGCTGCGGCCGTCGAGATACTGGAAACCGGCATCAAGGTCATTGACCTGATCATGCCGATTGCCAAGGGCGGCAAAGTGGGTCTGTTCGGTGGTGCAGGTGTTGGTAAGACCGTTACTCTGATGGAGCTGATCCGTAACATTGCGATTGAACACGCCGGTTTTTCTGTGTTTGCCGGGGTTGGCGAGCGTACCCGTGAAGGTAATGACTTCTACCATGAAATGAAGGAGAGCAATGTGCTCGATAAGGTGGCACTGGTATATGGTCAGATGAATGAGCCGCCGGGAAACCGACTGCGGGTTGCCCTGACGGGTTTGACTATCGCAGAGCATTTTCGTGATGAAGGCCGCGATGTGTTGCTGTTCGTGGATAATATTTATCGCTATACACTGGCCGGCACCGAGGTATCGGCACTGCTTGGTCGTATGCCCTCGGCAGTCGGTTACCAGCCGACATTGGCGGAGGAAATGGGCGTCCTTCAGGAACGTATCACATCGACCAGAAAGGGTTCCATTACTTCATTTCAGGCCGTTTATGTGCCGGCAGATGATCTGACGGATCCTTCACCTGCCACAACATTTGCCCATCTGGAAGCAATGCTGGTGCTGTCCCGTCAGGTTGCGGAGTTGGGAATTTATCCTGCTGTGGACCCGCTCGATTCGACCTCTCGCCAGCTTGACCCGCTGGTTGTCGGCAATGAGCACTATGAGGTCGCACGGTCCGTACAGGGTACTCTGCAACGTTATAAGGAACTGAAAGATATCATCGCGATTCTGGGTATGGATGAATTAAGTGACGAAGACAAGCTGGTTGTCGGGCGAGCACGTAAGGTTCAGCGCTTTCTTTCTCAGCCATTCTTTGTGGCAGAGCCTTTTACCGGCGCACCGGGAAAGTATGTATCCCTGAAAGATACGATTGCTGGATTCAAGGCGATCGTTGCCGGCGAATATGACCACTTGCCAGAGCAGGCATTCTATATGGTCGGTGATATTGCCGAAGCGGAAGAAAAAGCAAAAGCATTGTAACCATTAGCTATTAACATCCTGATTATAATATGGCAATGACGACACATATTGATGTGGTGAGCGCGGAATCAGAAATTTTTTCTGGTTCCGCGATTATGGTTTATGCCCCTGCTGAAATGGGTGAGGTCGGCATAGCTCCTCGCCACGCACCAATGCTCGCACGCTTGAAGCCGGGAGAGGTACGTGTCGTTGCCCAGGATGGTGAGGAGCAGCGTATTTATGTTTCTGGCGGCATTCTGGAGGTCCAGCCCCATGTTGTAACTATTTTGGCCGATGTGGCGACACGGGCTGCTGATTTGGATGAGGCTGCCGCACTGGAAGCCAGAGAGCGCGCCGAGAAGTCCATGCACGACAAGACAGATGCCGTTGATTATGCAAAAGCTCAAAAGGAGTTTGCCGAGGCGGCTGCCCAGTTGCGCTCCATTGAGGCGTTGCGCAAAAGAGCCAAGCGCTGATTTTTCTGCAGATGCCCGGCCAGAAAATCAGCAAGGGTAAGGCTGTTCACTTTACCTACTTCATCACTATTGACGCCGATGACTCGGTGGTTGAGCAGTCTGACATACCTATTGGCTATGTGCATGGTGGTTACAGTGAATTGATCGATAAGGTTGAGGTGGCACTTGAGGGGCACTCGGAAGGTGATCAGATCAGCGTGCCATTAAGCAGGGAAGAAAGTCTTTGGGCCTATGATTCATCCCTGACTTTTACCGACGATATTGATAATGTCCCGGAACAATTCAGACGCATTGGCGCCCAGGTTGAAATGACCAATGAATCTGGCGAAACCAGGACATTTCTGGTAACCGGAATAAAAGATGGCAAGTTGACGGTTGATGGCAATCATCCATTGGCGGGCAAGGCTATCACGTTTCACGTGACCGTAAAGACAGTTCGGGATGCGACAGCAGGGGAAATCAGCAAGGGTCGTCCAGATGATGATCTGCCCAGGAGTATGCTTCACTGAGAGTTTTCAGGCTTCTTCCCATGAATAAAAGCCTTCATATCATTATTTTAGCCGCCGGTCAG
>JAJDYQ010000046.1 GCA_022825085.1 Gammaproteobacteria bacterium | reverse complement strand
TGATGTTAAGGGGGAGGGGAGGGGGCTTATCATCATGGAGATGTTGCTCATCGTGGTGGAGCCATCTTTACCATTCATCATCAGTGATTTTTCAGTTTTCATGTCGTCATTCCGCAGTGTCATTCCATCAAATCCAGGGCCATGGCTTTCCGTCCGTGGTATGCAGCATAAAAGCGGAATGCCGTCCGCTCCGGCCCGCCTTAAGCCAGCCCACACACATTGGCAGATCAGTCGGCAGCCAGTGATCAGTCATTTGGTTTCTGTTCTCTGAACTATAGACAGATATTGACTAAAAACCAAATTTTTGGAGGACGGACTTCGAGCCGGACATGTTGGCGCGATTCCTGCTGCATCTGGCCAGTTTGACGGGCAGTTGATTATCCAGAGACAGGGTTTGTTATCATTTCCGCTACATGATGTGCTATTATTGAATCATTGTGGATTGTGCGGAACCGCTGTCGAAGGCGTGATTAATCGCCGGCGAGTGCCTGCCAGACCGTTTTTTTGAAGTCAATTCAATAAAAATTGTTGCATTAGTCGAATAATTCGTTTGAAATATGGGGCAGTGAGCGGTTTCGCCGGCCTCTCTGCCGGTAAAGCAGCTATCTCTGCTGTGTTCTCGCTATTTAAGACACCGATATATAATTCATTCATCCGTTATTTTTCAGTCTGGCCCGTGCTTGCGGTGCCTTGTGTTTAATCCTTTTTCCCAACAGTGAACCGGAGGTCATTCAGGTGAGTAATAAAATTATTTATACCAGCGATAGTAATTTTGAAAGTGATGTGCTGAAATCAGATATCCCCGTTTTGGTCGATTTCTGGGCCGAGTGGTGCGGTCCATGCAAGATGATCGCGCCTATCCTCGATGAAATTGCCGATGAGTACGCGGATAAAGTCCGTGTCGCCAAGCTCAATATCGATGAAAATACCGCAGTGCCCCCGAAATATGGCATCCGTGGTATCCCTACCCTGATACTTTTCAAAAACGGGAATATCGAGGCTACGCAGGTCGGCGCGGTATCCAAGTCTCAGGTGACGGCTTTTATTGACAGTAATATCTGATTGTGCCCTGCCCGATGATACAGCCCCACCTTTATTAATATGACGAAAGAGTGTAAAAATTTTCACTAATTCCTGATAACCCCTCCAGGTTGTCTCTCCTACCTCAAAAAAATCCAGGATGTTTCCATGAATCTAACCGAATTAAAACTCAAACCCGCTCACGAACTCATCGATATGGCACGTGACCTCGGCACTGAAAATATGTCTCGTAACCGTAAGCAGGATGTGATCCTCGCTATCCTGAAAAAACAGGCCGGCAACGGTGAGGATATCTATGGCGATGGCGCTCTGGAAATTTTGCAGGACGGGTTTGGCTTTTTACGCTCGGAAACCAATTCGTTTCTGGCCGGCCCGGATGATATTTATGTCTCTCCCAATCAGATTCGGCGCTTTCAACTGCGTACCGGCGATTCTATTGCCGGCAAGATTCGCCCTCCCAAACAGGGGGAACGCTATTTTGCCCTGTTGAAAATCGAGACGATCAATGACGAGAAACCGGAAAAGTCGCGAAACAAGGTTCTGTTCGAGAATCTGACGCCATTGTTCCCCTCCGAACGGCTGACTCTGGAGCAGGGCAACGGCAGCACGGAGGATATTACCGGCCGAATCATTGATCTTATTTCTCCTATCGGCAAGGGACAGCGTGGCCTTATCGTGGCCCCTCCCAAAACCGGTAAAACCATGATGCTGCAAAATATCGCTCAGGCTATTTCCTATAATCACCCGGAATGCCGCCTGATTGTTCTGTTGATCGATGAGCGACCGGAGGAGGTGACCGAGATGGAGCGTTCTGTCCGCGCCGAGGTCGTTTCTTCAACCTTCGATGAGCCGGCAACGCGACATGTGCAGGTCGCCGAAATGGCCGTCGAAAAGGCCAAGCATCTGGTCGAGCATAAGAAGGATGTGGTTATTCTGCTGGATTCCATGACTCGTCTGGCGCGTGCCTATAATACGGTTGTCCCGTCATCCGGCAAGGTGCTGACCGGCGGCGTTGATGCCAATGCCCTGCAAAAACCACGTCGCTTCTTCGCAGCCGCCCGTAATATCGAGGAGGGCGGTTCTTTAACCATTCTTTCCACCGCCCTGATCGATACCGGCTCGAAGATGGATGAAGTGATCTATGAGGAGTTCAAGGGCACCGGTAATATGGAGGTGCATCTGGACCGGCGAGTTGCCGAAAAACGAATCTATCCCGCCATCAATATCAATCGCTCCGGTACGCGCCGCGAGGAAAAATTAACCGCCGCCGATGAGTTGCAGAAGATGTGGATCCTGCGCAAGTTGCTGCACCCCATGGATGAGCTGGCTGCCATGGAGTTTATGCTGGATCGCCTGAAGTCAACCAAGACTAACGCCGAATTTTTTGATGCAATGAAGCGTAATTAAGATCATTCACTGCATCCGGGCAACACGCGGCATTACCGTGTTCTGATGCAGCACAGGGTTGGGCCGGGTACCCGATTAGCCCGAATGCTCAAAGTGGTTAAAATCAATCGTTATGGCTGCCGCCAGGATAACGGCCTTCTGGCTGACCGAGGCTCTCTCCAGAAAATCAACTATGAAGTTGTCCGCATTGGTTAAAAATTCTTCCAGAAAACCACGCCATTTTTTGTGAACGGCACCAGTTTGTCGGCCATTGACATTAAAAAGAGGAAAATTCCAGAATTTCCAGATCGGGGAGCGAATCCTGCCAAAAACTATTCCTGACCTGTTGTACAGGGCATAGCTTTTGGATATGGGGTTGAATGCTCTCTTTACTCTGCCCTGATATTTGCCGTTCTGGTCAAAGACTTTTACTACTGCCCAGGGGTGGTGAGCCATTTTTTCAAACCGCAGCAGCAGTTTCATGTCTCGTGTCAAAGCCTGAAATTTGAAGGTGCGCCAGCTTGCGTATTTATGTTTCGCATAATAATTCCTTTGACACCACCGGATTCTTCTTCTACCGTCCCCAGAGTCGCATTGAAGACGGAGCGAATTTCATAGAAGTTTTTTTGCTCGATTGATGTCAGAGTTTCCAGGGTCCCTTCTTGCTGAATGATGAGGAGTGTTGTTTCGTCCAGAAAAGTCGGTTCCATTTTTTCTTCAGATCGGCTCATGTCGGCTGGCTATCGGGTCAGTTCAGGTGGCCTCACTGTATCAGTGTTTTTCCGAGAATCACAGCAGCAGGCCGGATGACGGCACCCAACACGCTGAATGAACACGATTTTTTAATCAAGGGCAATAAAAGTCCCACGACTCTGACGCGCCACTTCTCGCATCAGGGTTGACAGGCGCATGATGTCGCCTCCCTGCCGGTTATAGAATCCGATACCGTGAATGCGGGCAATCGGTTCACCGGTTATTTTGTTGGTGTTCAGTCTGGCTATCGTTTTAAGTACCGGGCCATACGAGGAACCTGTGTAGTCATCACCGAGTATGTAGATTGATGTTTTCATGCCCGGCTTTACGTAAAGACGCAGCGCCGCTTCCAGTCCCTCTACCGGACTGCTGTTGGAAAATGCCTGCCATGATTGAAGTATTTTCAGTACTCGCTTACGCAGGCCGGGGGTATCGTTAATCCATTTGTTTTTATATGCCGAAATGATATGTATGCCATTGTCATTCATAATCTGGAATCCTTTGACTTTCGGATGTGTGTCCAGGATGTTTTCCATTTGCTGCATCACTTTGGCCCAGATTGATTGCATGGAGCCGGAGGTGTCCACTATAAAAATAACGTGGTTCGCATCGACCGGAATACCACCGGCATAAATTTTTTCCTCGGCATTGTCGTCTGTGTTGAGTGTCGCTGCAGGCGGCGGCTTGTTTTCGTGCAGGGCAGCTATTTTTTCACTCAGGCCTGAGTTGGTCGATTGCAGGGCGGCAAGTGTTTGTCTGGCCTGTTCAATCGCTTTTTGCAGTTCTGCTTCGCGATCAGTCTGTGCATCGAGCTCTGAGGTCAGTCTTTCTGTGCGGGCGTCAAGCCCGGAGCGGGTTGTTTCCGCCTGCGCCAGGGCCCTGAATTGTTGCGCAATGCGATCGGTATCAATGGTTCCTCCTGTAGTCGTTGAGCGTGAGAGCAGGATCAGCAGTACGACCGCACCAAATCCACAGGATATTATGTCCAGAAAAGACAGGGTGAATATCTCCAGATCACGGGATCGTCTTTTCATGGCCAGGTGGCCTCCGGTGCTATCAGCAGGCCGGCATTTTTGGCCGCCCATCGCCAGAAGGTTCCTGCCGCTCCAGAGTCACCTTCCAGCGGCAGAAGAATGACATTAACCGGTGCTGTTTCCCGGTAGGATGCGATGATGTTGTCAAGCAGTTTGCGCCTGCATTTGCCGCTGATCGTTTGTGCCCGGCCTGTGAGCGAGGCGCATCCCGAAAAAACGCCCCCCAGTTTACCTGTCTTGCCCTGGGTCGGCAGGCCGTCTGTTATCAGATAAATATTGGTAAATCCGGCTGCAGACTGGCGCATCAGGGTGACGGCTTTATGCAGGTTGGTTCCACCGGTCGGGACAATTTTGGTGAATCCGGCTCGCACGGTCGCTGCGTCCTGTGGATCGGCACCTTTTTTCCAGTTGTTGCCTCCTACAAAATCGGCCTGCTCGGCATAGTGAATCACTTTGTATTCGCTGCCGGCCGGGACTTTGGCAATCAGCCATTCCACAATCCGCAGGGTACGCTGCCATTTGGCGGCCTTTTGTCGTTCTTTTTCCGGTGCTACTTTGTGGCGTATGATGTCTATCAGGCGTTCTTCTGTCATTGAGGCGCTGCTGTCTGACAGTATGACAATTTTTTCGCCTTCTACTTTCAGTCCCAGCAGGTAGTCTTCCAGACTGTCATTGGTTACCGGAATCGGGGCAGCCGGGGCCTGCTCCGGAGGGGCCTCCTGGGCTTCCAGTTGCGCTGTTTGTTCCTGCAAGGCTTGATGGGTATCCTGCTCATTTTTTATCTGCGTGAGCAGGCTGGCATGTTGTGCATTCAGCCGGGCAAGCCTGTTCTGCACCACACCGGTTTGATCCCGGAGTGTTTGCAGCCGTTGTGCCGATTGCTGTTTTTCCGATTCTATCGCGTCAATATCCGCTTGCAGCGCTGATGTGTGGGGATCCGGCAGGTCGCTTTGGTATTTGACCAGCATTAATACCAGAATGACAGCCCCCAGGCCGCATGACATGACGTCCAGAAAGGATATGTTAAATCCTTCTGCTTTCTTCCTGTGCTTCTTCATGGCCGCTGGATGCCGAGCTTTGCCCTATTGGACCCATGATGTGTTTTTCGCAGTAGGCTCTGATATCCACAATCAGTCCGTCCTGTATCCTCTGTAGCTGGTGCAGTAGCAACATCAAAAAGATGCTGATAATCAGCGCAACCAGGGTCGAGTTGAAGGCGATCCCCAGGCTGTTGGTCATGCCGGTAATGTTGCCCGCCAAGGCCTGATCTGCCTGTGACAGCGCCTCCCCTATGCCGCGTACTGTGCCTACAAACCCAATGGAGGGAATGGCCCAAATCAGGTAGCGGATCATGGAGTTTTCTGTCTCCATACCAAGAAATAGTGCATCCATTTGCGCATCTATGGCTTCCGCCGTGTAATGCACGTCTCTGGTAATCAAAAATCGATCCAGTCCCAGTAGCAGTGTTTGTACCAGCGAGGTCTTTGTGACTTCTTCCGGCAGGTCGGCAAGTCGATCCCGTGCGGCCCGTGCGGCCTCCATTTTATTGTCGTTTTCATCTCCAGAGAATTCAATCAGCTCTTCATCAAAAAGATAACGGTCTTTGCTGATCGATATGATTTTGCTGATAATCAGGTAGGTTCCCCATAGCATTAAAATGATACATATCTCCTGCTCCAGATCTTTCAGGATAACAAACAGGCTGCGTGGCGCTGTCTGTCCCTGTTGCCTTGCCAGCTCAATCGCAAGTTCCGCATTCGGCAAAATAACACCAATGTAGGCGAGGTGAACCAGTAGCACTGATATGATCAGGGCTGTCAGGCTTTTAATGACCCCTGACATTTTTATATGTCAACCGGAAAGGCTGCCGGGGAGTTAAGGTTCAGGGTGTAAACAATAATGCCGGCAGTAACAGTGCCCATGAACAGGAAAAGTATCGCAAAAATAATCAGCGCAGCACCCTTTTTGCGTCGATCCCGGATGGTCAGTAATATGGCCCAATATAAGGATGCCGGGGAGTGCAGGCCCAGCAGGTAAGCAGCAGTAACGGCATTGGCAATCACCATAAGCGGCAAAAGTATCATAATGGCGATGAGCGCAGTCGTCTTTCTCAGTAGTGTTTTCATGGTCGGTAGTATGCCTGAGTGTGTCGATATTGTAATCAGTAGATATATCGGGCAACGCGAAATCCCCGATCATCGGCCGGCCCGACCGCTCTCTGCCGATATGCAGAACGCAGTTCTGTCAGCCTGCCCGACCGCCAGCTTGAACCCTTAACAACATGTCCGCTGCGACCGGTATTGTTGGAGGGCCCCAACGGGCCGCCCATTATCTCTGCATCAACGGCATAGGCGTCATGTACCCATTCGCTGACATTGCCCAGCAAATCGTACAAACCTGCCCTGTCTCGCTTGAATGAGCGGGGCGGTGCCACTTTCGAGTGACCGTCGTTATAGCCGGGAATGTAGGTCGCCACATTGGTTTTGGCACTTTCATCAGCCAGATTACCGACGCCGGCAGGAACCGTCGCTTCGTTGCCCCAGATGAATCGGGTGGGTGTGCGGCGATTGGCATGGCGTGCCAGCCATTCCCATTCTGCTTCACTCGGTAGTCGGTATCCGATGCTTTGAGGGTTGTAGCCGGTAATGTTGTTGCCGTTTGTGAGGTAGAAATGTGGCAGGTTTTCTTTTTCACTCAGCCAGTTGCAGAAAAGTGCTGCCTCATTCCAGGTGATGTTGCTGACCGCCAGACCAGATGCCGGAGTCCCGGAGGCAAACTCGCTGTAATGTCGGGCTGTTATTTCTGTACGACTGATGTAAAAGGCTTTGTCCAGCTTTATTGTGCGCAGGATTTCATTGGCACGCTGCCCTGTCTCACTGCGGTGTGCGCCTATCTGGAAAGAGGCCGTTTTGTCGGGTTTGAATAATACCAGCTCAAGCCCTATGGAGTTTCTGGCTACTGCCGGAGATTCAGCAAGCTGCGCCTGCTCGTTTGTCAGCAGTGTCTCGTCAATTTGTATCACACGCTGACTGTCTGGGTGTATTGTCTTTTGAATCGGGCGGTAACCCGGCCTGGAGAGGTGGATATTATGAGGGATGGCTTGCAGTGTCATGGTCTGTGGGGTTCGCCCTTTTGTCTCGTTGTTTATTTTAATGTCTGATGGCGGGGTTGTTTCGATGATCACTTTTCCATATTCCGGTTCCAGTTGCAGATGTATATTTTCTTTCCGGGCCGGCTTGAGTGTGCGTTTGATTGTTTTGGTCAAGTATCCCGCTTTTGAGTAGCTGATTCTGAGCTCGCGCCCGGATTCGAGCTTTATCGGCATGTCGGTTATCGGTTGTATTTTGCCATTGATCAATAGCTGCCCATCAGGCGGGATCAGTGTGAAATCCAGAGATGCCTGCTGTGGATTCAGTCGGTAGTTTCTGTTGATGGTCGGCTGTCCATGGGTAATTTCAACGGCATCGTTGATTGGCTCAAAGTCAGGCAGCTCTATCCGAAGGTTGTGTATGCCCCCTTGCTGCATCATGGTAACAGGCGTTTGTCCGATGACATTGCCGTCCAGCAGTACCGATGCACCCGGCGGACTGGAGTGCAGATTGAGCTGACCCTGCACGGGGTTTAGTTCAAACGACAGCACCTTTTCCGTACCTCGCTCCACATCGACAAAACTTTGTTGCGGCTGGTAGTAGGGGTGTGAAACTTCCAGATGGTGCGTTCCCGGCTCTACCGTGGTTTGCAACTGCGGCCCGGTGTCTGTCAGTTCTCCATTAAGATGCCATTTTATTCGCTCATCAGCCGGTTTGACTGTCGCTCTAATCATGGCCGGCGCTTCCTGGAGGGTAACGGTGATATGGCGTTCGGGCATGCCACGTTGCAGGGTGATGTTGTCGCCGATAAATCCCGGTGCTGTAATCTGCAACACGGCCCTGGAGGCCAGCAAATAGACTTTGTCCTGTTGTATCCAGCCCGGCCCTTGCAGGGTGCGTTGTGCCTTGAGGGCCGCTGCTTCCGGTCTTATTTCAACAACAACGGCTTTAACCCAGAAAACAAGTGTCAGCACGGTCGCTCCGATGGTTGCTATCGCAACACCGGCAACCATCATCTTTTTCCAGAAGGTTCGCTTGCGCCGACGAAAATGTTCTTCAGACAGCTTCATCACAGATGACCCGGATATCAACAGGTTGTTCTGGTTTGATGTGAACTTCGACCAGTTTGTCTCTGAAGCCTCTGCGCTCTCCCTTGAACAGGTACCGCCCCGGCTTCAGGCCTTCTTTTAGTTTGTACTCGGTCACTTTGCCAATAACACCGATACCGGATACCGATATATGGGTATATCCATCCGAATGTACGGTGACCGCAACGGGTTTGGACATTTCTGCGATGGTATTTTTCAGCCGCGTGGTCATCTGCTGGAGTCTGATGCTGTGTTCGGCCTGTTCGGCACTTTCCTGAATGATCTGTTCTATCGAGGCCGCTATCCGGCTATCCGCCAGTCGCTGCGGGCGTTGCAGTGATTGTTCCATAATACGGGTATATTGATTGATTTTAGAGGCTCGCTGCAGATGCTCACTCAAGCCTTTTCTGTCAGGAAATATCATTTTCGCCTGTTGGTAAAGGGATTCGGCCTGTTGCCAGTTATCTTCCTGTTCGGCTGCCCTCGCACCCGCCATCAGGTTCTGATAGGACAGTTCTTTTTCAAGCTGTTTGATTTTATCTGACAGTCGGGCCAGGGATGGATGTCCGCCATTCATTCGTTCCAACTGTAAAAGATTTTGCCGCGCCTGCTTGATGTCTTTACTGTCCAGTGCCCGGTAGGCCTGCTGCAGCCGATTGTCAAATAGCTGCTGGCGATGCTTTGCCGTCAATCGATTATGCCGCTGCACCAGTTCAGTACGGTGCGGGTCGTGCCGGATCGCTTCATCGAGCAGCTCAATTTCTTTGCCCAGGTTGTTTTCTACCCGTGCTATCTCGGCTTCCCTGATCAACCGGGCCACTGTTTCCATCGAGTCAATGCGTTTTTTCAGTTGTTGTGCGTCCCGGTTTTCGGGCCGGTAACGCAGGGCGTCGTTGATCGCGGATGATGCCTGTTCGCTGTGCCCTTCTGTGAACGCCTGTTGGGCATTTTCCAGGGCAGCCATAAATTTTTCCCGGTGTATTGATTGCAGTCCGGATACTTTTTCCAGTAGTTCATCCAGTTGTGTCAGTGCAGCATCAAATTGATTCTCTCCAAAGGATTCAATGGCCTTTTTTTCCTGCTCCTGTAGTTCTGTGATGCTGCCGGGAGACCATAGCGACAGGTGAAGCTGTTCGATTTCGGCCCTGGTTTCAGATTCATAAAGCTTCATTCTGTCAATATATTTTTGCCGCAGTGCCTCTGCCCGCTCATCCGTTGCATGCCTTGTGGTATCGCTGTCGGCATCCTGTGTTTCAGTCGTGCGAGCCGGGTCCATGCGCCCATGGATCAGTACGAAAACCACCATGCCGAGCAGTATGGCAGCGACTGAGATGTTGATTAACAGGGAGTATTCTCTGCTTCTTTTTTTGTCTTTGAATGGCTGATTGTCCAATTTGTCAGTCCGTCAAACAATGTCTGATGGTTCTTTCTTTCATCTCCGCAAAAACAGGACAGCCCCCAGGATTTTTGTCACAGTATTTGAATATCAGAGCTGCCTGTCCGGTGTCTGTTCCTCGGCATATATTCTTTTCAGCGCCGCACGCCATTGATCAAATTGTTGTGCCATATCCCCGGTCAGCTTTATGTTCTTTTCTTCAAACGCAATAACCTGGGGGGCAACCTGCGTATCTACCGATTTTCCAAGTTCCATCAGGGCTTCCTGGTGGAATTTGGCTTCCTGATAGCTCTTTACGCTACCTGCCAGAAGTGCCCCTCCCGCCAGCACCGCACTGGTCTCGGCAACGGCACCACCGGTTGAATCGGAATCGCTGGCAACGGCCAGCCCGATAGCCAGCACGCCAGTCACAGCCTTTATCAGGGTTGCTTTTCTGGCTTCGCGTCTGGCCTTGTTTTCCGTATAGGCGGCTTCCTGCCATGCCTCATTGGACGGTGCCACTTGTTGTGCAAAGTCGTCATAGCCCTGCTGCATACGATCCATAAAGAGCTGGTCTTCTACACGGTATTTGTGAATGCGTTTGAGCATGGGGTCATTACCGGCAGGTGCCTGTACCAGTTTTACCTGATTGCCTCTGAATTCAAGAAACTGTGCAAAGCTGTCGTCTGACATGGAGTGACCAAAGCGTACTTCGGTTAGCTGGTTGATCATCTCCAGATAGTCACTCCGCTTCGATTTCAGTTGCCTGACAATATCGGTCGCTGCTTCCTGAAAGATCGGATAATAAGCGCTTTTGTCCTTATTACGCAGATTATCAAAGAAGTATCCATCAACCCGGTGACTGTAATTTTTGCTCAGCCAGGTTTTGCCGTCCATGCTGATTACCCTGATGTTAATGCCGACATCTTCTCCATTGGATTCGTTGATTCTGCCAATCACATAAAGGTCTCCGGTGACCTGCTGATCCGGCGTTACACGAATTGCCCCCAGTTGTTCGGTCTCTTCCAGTGCCCGCTTCATTTCAATGGCAAACCTGACTGACTCTACCCGGCGCAGCTCAGGCCAGATGCCCTCTTCGGAGTCTTCAGGAATGTTGGGGTCAAAAACAGGAACGATCACTTCAAGCTCTTTGTGTATCGCCCGTACCGGCACCTGCTCATTTGCAGCCGAGGAGGCCTGTGGCCCGACCCGAATCGCAGAATCATTCAGCGCTCTGCCGGTGGTCGCATTACAACCGGTCAGCAGTAAAATCGCTGCCAGCAGGCAGTATCCCGTCAACCAGGAACCGTTCATCCATTGTGATGAGCAGAAAAAACTATTGGCGTCCTTGGAATAACACATCTAAAACTCTCCTGATCGATGTTTCGATCTCATTTTTCCGGCAGTCCTTTATAACGGCGATATTCATTCCAGAGCTTCTGCTGCTTTTCAGGATCAGATTCTGCAGAGGCCGCCTCTCTGATCTGGCGGGCAATTATATTATCATTATCGGCCGGTGGTATATCTTTCGGTGCCGTTCCAACCGGCATGGAACCTGCGCGTTGCCCGGAAATTTCCGTGCCCGACAGTGCGCTGGCCGGTCGGGCAGGTTGTATGTTTTCAGCCTTGTCCTGCTGCCCGGCTATGGTATCGCTGGCGACTGCCGGCTTGATCTTTGCTCCTTCATTCCCGTCGGCACCTGCACTGCCGCCGGAAATACCGGCAGCCGCCGAACCGGCCGCATTATTCGCCGCATCATTCTGTTTATCGGCCGATGCCTGACGACAGTTCTGCACCCGGCTGAGGGCGTCATCGAGTGCCTGTTCCATCATCTGAATGCGTTCCTCACGAGTCAGCAGCGCGGCATGATCAAACTCAGGCACCACCAGGGGACAATCCCTGTCATCATCGGCTTCATCCGCATAAAGCGCCGATGAGAATAAAAACGCCGTGCCCAGAAGCAGCACCCTGATTGTCAGAAAGTCCTTTTTCATTGTATGACCGAAGGAGTCCATATTCTCCTCTGCAACAGGATACACCATACTGCTCGCTCCTGTATCTGCCGATGCTTCTTTGAATCCGGCGCAGGCATATTGTTCATTTTATGACTGTGTCAGTGCGTCCCGTATTCATTTATACCTGCCCTGAGTGACTTGCGGGCAGGTTTTGTCTCTCAAAAAAAACGGGGCCATGAGGCCCCGTTTTACGTCCATCGGATTGCAGGCAATCCCTGGAACTTGTGGCTAGAACTTGTGGCGCATACCCACGGCCCAGCCGGTGATTTCATCTTTACGAATATAACGATTATTTTCGGCCTGAATGGGACTTCCATAGTTATAGTCATAGTCATTGTCCATATAACCACCATAGACATGGGTGCGCTTGGACAGGTCGTGCCTCACGCCAACCGCCCAATGCCTGCCTTCGACATCATATTTTATGTTATCCACAGTATTAGTATTATTCGCGACATGTCTTCTTCTATCCACATTATCCTGCCATTCTGTGTCCGCAAAACGCGCCATAAGGCTGGTGCTGCCCGATATCCTGTAGGTCACGCTGAGATGCAGCGAACGGTACTCTTCAGCCCCGTTACCACCTTCCAGACCAACCAGCGTACTACCACCATCACCGCGGCTCGCCCGACCGGCAACCATTTCATCAACCTTGACCCGCTCATATTGTGCACGGAGCGAGAAGTCGCCGATATCGTACTTGCCGTGGATCTTCCATGCGCTGAGGTCGCCATTGGCTTCTTTTCTCGGCTCGGGCGGAACGTTGACATTTCCACCTGTCTCGAAAGAGATGGTCTCAGTCCCTGCGGCCGGAGTATGGTCAAGGTAGGAAAAATCTATATAGGCCAGACCTGCTTCCCAGTCTTTCTGACCGTATTTGATGGCACCCGTCCAGGAACCCTTGTCAACCGTGTTGAGGCCTCTGGTATCGCCACCGGATTGCGGAGTGTCCTCATTTGCGGCGTCTTCCCACTTGATATCAATGCCCGCGCTCAGACCACCGGATTTGAAACCCACACGTGCCACATCATTGAAGAAGCCGTTATGGCCACCGGACATGGCACCATTGGCACGCGACTGCAGGCCCGTACCGAGAAAGGGGTCGTAGCGGTGTGAGGCAGTCTTGTACAGGGTGTTGACGCGACCGAACTGTACATGCCAGCCGTCACCCCGGAGTCCCACATAGCGGTCCCGTGCTGTGATGCCTCCCGAGCTTTCTCCGCCTCTGCTGTCGAGGGTATCGCCGTCAAAGGTGGAAAAACCGTTGTTGAACATGAAGTAGGCGGTCAGGCCGTTGCCCAGATCCTCATCGCCCTTGATACCGAAGGCATTGGAACCACCACCCTTGATGGAACCGAGCACATTGTCGGAACGTATGTAATCAACACTGCTATGGTTTACATTCCCTCTGATTGGGGCTCCGCTCCCACCGTAGCGAGGATCACGCTCAAGGTTACCGGTCTCGGCCTGTATCTGGCCGAAGATCTGGATGTCCGCTGCTGCCAGACCCGGTGCCATCAGGCCGGCGCTGACTGCTGCTGCCAGAATTTGTTTATTCATTCTTTTTCTCCCGATTAAGGAATTAAAGGTTAAAAAATGGTTTTCAGGGCTGCTTAACCCCTACTGAAAGCTATATTTCCATAGCTTTGGACCAGATGCAACACTTTTTTTGTCTTTTTTGCAAAAAAAACAACATTATTTCAGGGTATGTGTTGCCCAAAAGCAACATTGAATGTCATCCAGTGGTGTTGCCTGTGGCTGCGGGCAGGGACAAATCGGGTCCCTCGCCGACAAGATCGGTAAGGCTGTCGGGCATTTTGTTGCAGGTATTTAATCACAAGCGATGCACACGCCGGCCCGATCAGTGCCCGGATTTGAATCTGGTAGCTTTTGTCGTTTCGCCTCTGTTGTCCGTTCCGCTATTTTTCTTTGTCCTGCTCGTCCATATCGTCAAACAGGCGCTCAAACTCGGCCAGTGTCATGTCTTCGTCCGCCTCTCCAGAAGACGGTGTGTCCGACGCTTCGATATCCGCCTCGGAGTCGGACGGTTCTTCGGAGGACATCAGCATTGTATTTTCCATATCAGGGGCTGTATCTGGATTAGGGGCTGTATCCGGTTCTGTCTGGTTGCCGCCTGATGCCTGCACAACGGTCGCATCGGATTGTTCCATGTCCGGTTCGGTAAATTCGAATACAAAATCACCGAATGCCAGCCTATCGCCATGTTTCAGCCGTTGTTCCTCACTCAGCTCGATATCATTCAGTCTGGTACCGTTGCCACTGCCCTGGTCCATCAGCCAGAACGCATGATTGCGGTATTCGATAACGGCATGATGGCGACTGATACTTTTTTCAGGTATGACGATATGGGACACCCCGGCTGTCTCTTTGCCCTTGATACGACCAATCTGGGTGATCGGAGTGGTGACGGAGTGTTCCTTTTTGTCTGTAATACCAGAGACATCGATCAGCTTGACATGCGGCATGTCCGCACTTCCCGGTGTGGCCGATGCCTGACCAAGGCGCCCTCGCAGCAGCAGGGCCAGAAGGAGCATGAGCAGCAGGGCGGCAATACCATACAGGATGTACAGTGTCTGTGCGTCTGTACCGGTGGTCTGCTCGGGAATTTTCACGATGATCGGCTTGGGTGGCGGGGGCGGCCTGACGGGTGCCGGCGGCGGGGGCGGTTTGGCGGCCTCCATGGCAGCCCGGCGCGTGGCTTCAATGGTATTTTGTATGCGGTCAAAAATCGGCGATATGTCGCTGGCTGTGGATGCCCGATAGTATTTCGCATCGGTCTGCTGGGCCAGCGATTGTATAAGCTGAAAGTCGGCGTTGTCGGTGAATGCAATGCCGAAAACCCTGATGCCGTTGTTTTTGGCGTCGGCAGCCAGTTCCTTTCTCATCCAGTCCAGTTTGCTGGCATCCTTTTGTTTGTCTCCGGTATCGACGATGCCATCCGTTAAAAAGATGATAAATCGCTCGGCATCTTCACGGGCATGCAGCTTCAGCTCATAGATGGCTCGCTCCAGCCCGTCCGGGCTGTTGGTGTGCTGTCCCTTGTAGTTGATCTGTTCAAGACTGGCCAGCATTTCGGCCCGGCTTGTGTCGGACATTCCGGTCAGCGGATAGGACAGCCTGACGCTCTGATCAAAAATGACGATGCCAAGACGGGTATTGAAGTCCAGTTGGCTGACGAACCTGCTGACTGCATCGGCCATCAGGAAGTCCGGGTCGTTGGCTTTCATGCTGCCGGAGTTGTCCAGCAGCAGCACAATGTCGCCGGAGATGCCACGATGCCCACCCGGTAGTGTGCGCTCTTCAGCAGGTTTTGCCGGTATTGATACGGCATTACCAGCCTCTGCCGGGGCGGTGGGTTGCTGGGCAAGAGCTGCATGGGGCATCAGAATGATGGCCGCCAGCAGCAGCGAGGCTATGGCTTTAATAAAAATTGTTGAACATTTTGTCATTGAGTTACAGTCGATTGGCAGCATTGTCGGGTTGGTGCCTCATTCTATCTCCCCGATCCCATAATAACCTGAAAGTTATGGCAGCGACCGCTATCGGTACCCGATTCCGGCCGGCCGTTGTCGTTACACCATAACATAGTGCTTTTTGTGTTTTGGCTAAACATCTCTTCAATTATATGACTTCAAGATTGATTATTCCGGTCAATTTTCTGACAGCAAAGATGGTGCCGGTGAGAGGATTCGAACCTCTGACCTCCGCATTACGAATGCGCTGCTCTACCAACTGAGCTACACCGGCAATCAGGCTGCCCCAGACCTCCGTCTGCATACCCTGTGCCAGACCAGACCCGGTTTATGCCCAGGCATAGTCGGCAGGGGCCAATATCGGCGGACGACCCAGCATAATATCGCAACAGAGTCTGGCAGATGCCAGACCGAGGATTATACCATTCCGGTAATGGCCTGTATTGTAGAACAGATTGTCGTAGTCAGGGTGCCTGCCTATCAGAGGTGTTTGTCTGTCGTTGCCGGGCCTGAGCCCCGCCCAGTGATTGATCAGCGGAACAGATTCGAGCATCGGGAAGAGTGATACCGCCTGCTGCCTGAGAAACTGCGCCGCTTCTCTGGTCGTTGTCTTGTCAAAGCCGCAGTGTTCCAGTGTGCTTCCCGCAAGCACTTTGCCGTCTTTGCGGGGAATGACGTAGTGTTCTTTGTGCAGGGTGATTGTCCTGATGGCACCGGGGTCGGTCTGAAACTGAATCATCTGTCCTCTGACCGGCTGCACGGCTGTATGCGGCAGACCATATTGTTCAAGGTCTCCACTCCATGCGCCGGCGGCAATCAATACGGAACCTGCCGTATGGTCACTGTTCGATGTTTTGATTGTCTTTATGGTCCGGTTGTCCGTTTTTATGCCGGTCAGGGCAGTATTTTCCTGAATATCGACCTTCATTTGATTGGCCTTGACCGCCAGCGCCTTGAGCAGGCGCGGGCTTCTGACTTGTCCGATGTTCGGTGCCCACAGTGCTCCGGCATGATGCTGCGAGAGCCCGGGCTCGACCCGGTTCAGTTTTTTGCCGGATATGTACTCAATTTCTACCGAGAACCGGTCAGACCAGCGCCGGATGACGGTAGCATCCGGATCGGCATCGAGTATCAAATGCCCACATGCCTGCCATTCCGGGTCTATGCCTGTATCGGCGCACAGGGCCGCCAGAAATTCGGGATAATGGCGCAGACTCCACTCAACCAGGGTATTGACAGGTTCCGGATAACGCCAGGGATAGATAGGCAGGAGGATGCCGCCACCCGCCCAGGAGGAACCCTGGCCAATCCGGCTTTTCTCTATAATGCAGATTTTTCGACCAGAGTCGGCCAGCTCAATAGCAGACAGGAGCCCGGAAATCCCGGCACCCACGATAATCACGTCATAGCTCATCGACTGCGCGGGTGGGCCGAATTCCTCAGTTCAACCGGTATGTTGAATACGATATTTTCCGCAGCTCCACCGGATTCTTCCATCAGGGAGTAACCCAGCTCACCCAGTCTGGCGATAACCTGCCGGACGAGAATTTCCGGGGCTGAAGCGCCGGCAGTGACGCCAATGGTCGTCTTGCCTGCCAGCCATTCAGACTTCAACCAGTCAGCACCGTCTATGAGGTAGGCAGGTATGTTTTTCTTTGCCGCAATTTCACGCAGGCGGTTGGAATTGGAGCTGTTGTGGGAGCCGACAACGATCACCAGATCACAGTCATCAACCAGTGCATTGACGGCGTTCTGGCGATTTTGTGTGGCATAGCAGATGTCGTCCTTTTTTGGCCCCTTTATCTCCGGGAATCTGCTTTGCAGGGCGGCAATGATGGCACGGGTATCGTCAAGCGAAAGCGTTGTCTGGGTAACATAGTGCAGACCGGCAGGGCTTTTAACCTGTAGTCGTTCTACTTCTTCGACCTCGCCAACCAGATAGATTCCTCCATCAGGGTTGTTGTATTGGCCCAGTGTGCCTTCCACTTCCGGATGTCCGGAATGGCCCACAAGAACAACTTCCTGACCGGCGTTGGAGTGTCGTGTGACTTCCATATGTACCTTGGTGACCAGCGGACAGGTCGCATCAAACACCCTGAGATTTCGCTTGTCGGCATCGTCCCGCACCTGCTGCGAGACGCCGTGCGCACTGAAAATTGCGGTGGCTCCCTGTGGAATTTCATCGACTTCCTCGACGAAAACAGCCCCTTTGGAGCGTAACTGTTCAACAACGTATTTATTATGTACTACCTCGTGACGAACGTAGATCGGGGCACCAAAGATATCAAGAGCCCGTTCGACAATTTCGATGGCACGATCAACGCCGGCACAAAAACCGCGGGGGTTGGCAAGTATGACTTTCATGGCAGAATCAGTGGTGTTTGAGTATCTGGTCCATCCACTTTACCGGCAATATCCGTTTCAGATAACCGAATAAGTAGGTGGGGAACGTTACATAATACCGCGCTTTCGGTCTTTTCGCCTCCAGCGCCATGATAACCCTGTCGAGGACGGCTTCAGCCTGCAGGGTGAAAGGTACAACCGGTCCTTCCTGTGCCAGACGTTCCGCCAGATGGACATAGGTTTTTTTGTGGCAGCTTGCAGCCGCATCAATATTTTCCCTGAATGCCCTGAGCGCATTAGGGCGAAAGTTGCTTGCTATCGGGCCGGGTTCCACCAGCACAAAGTGTATGTCTGTATCCAGAAACTCAAGTCTCAGTGTGTCTGTCAGGCCCTCAATGGCAAACTTGCTGGCATTATAGGCACCACGGTATTTGAGCGCGACGAAACCCAGTACCGAACTGTTCTGGATAATGCGACCATATCCCTGCTGCCGCATGACGGGCAGGACATAACGTGTCAGCTCATGCCAGCCGAAAACATTGGTTTCAAACTGTTTGCGCAGTACTTCGCGGGACAGATCTTCGACAGCGCCGAACTGGCCGTAGGCACCATTGTTAAAAAGGGCAAACAGCCGGTTTCCCGTGCGGCGCAGGATTTCATCAATCGTGTCCCGTATGCCGACACTGTCCGTCAAATCAAGCTGCAGTGCCTCAAACCCTTGAAGCTCGAGCTGCTCGACATCATCTTTATTTCTGGCAGTCGCAAACACTCGATAGCCCCTTTTGTGCAGGCCACTGGCGACACACCGGCCAATGCCGGTCGAGCAGCCGGTGATTAAAACTGTTTTCTTTTCGGGGTGCGCGGGCATTGATAATAAAGATTTGAGATATTGTTTCTTTGCCGTGTTTCCCGAAGCATTATAGAATACTCACATGTCAAATGCTTCCCGAATTGCTGCGGAGCAGATTTTTGAGGATTAAAACATGCCGATTTACGAATATGAGTGCATCGCCTGCGGCCATAAACTGGAGGCGATACAAAAAATCAATGATGTGCCGCTGGTGGATTGCCCTGAGTGCGAAGAGTCGAAATTAAGAAAACTGGTATCAGCCGCCGGATTCCGCCTCAGAGGCAGCGGCTGGTATGAAACTGATTTCAAATCCGGCAACCGAAACAATGCTTCAGGTGGCGGGGAAAATACTTCGGACACCGGCAAGAGCGCAGCAAGCAGCACTGACAGTACCTGTGGTTCAGGTGATTGCTGTCCCGCGACCCAACCATAGCCTGCCGACCGGCAGTCCGATAAAATGAGACCTGACCTTGACGGACGGTTCTGCCGTCTGCATCTGATTCACCAGAATTAAGAACGGATAATACGTATGCGAACCCATTATTGCGGGGAAGTCAATGAATCCCTGATCGACCAGACCGTAGAGATTGCCGGCTGGTCTCATCGTCGCCGTGACCATGGCGGCGTGATCTTCATTGATCTGCGAGATCGGGCCGGTCTGTTGCAGGTCGTTGTCGATCCGGATACCAGAGAGGCTTTTACCCGTGCCGAGCGTGTACGCAATGAGTTTGTTCTGCGGGTCAGGGGGCTGGTCCGCCACCGCCCTGAAGGCACAGTCAATGAAAATCTTGCCAGCGGGCAGATCGAGGTATTGTGCAGGGAGCTGGAAATCCTGAATACCGCCGAGACACCACCATTCATGCTTGATGATGAGGATATCAGCGAGGAGGTGCGTCTGAAGTATCGCTATGTGGATCTGCGCCGCCCCGTCATGCAGCAGCGTATGCTGTTACGTTCGAAGATTGTCCGTCACCTGCGGAACTTTCTTGATGGCTGCAATTTTCTCGATATGGAAACACCGATACTGACCAGAGCCACACCAGAGGGGGCACGTGACTATCTTGTGCCAAGCCGCACCCATCCCGGTAATGTCTTTGCCTTGCCACAGTCTCCACAGTTGTTCAAACAGTTGCTGATGATGTCCGGCTTTGATCGTTACTATCAGATAGCCCGCTGCTTCCGTGACGAAGATCTGCGTGCAGACCGACAACCGGAGTTTACCCAGCTCGATATCGAAACTTCCTTCCTGGGCGAGGAGGAGATCATGTCGCTCATGGAAGAAATGATCCGCCAGCTGTTCCGGGATGTGCAGGGCGTGGAATTGCCGGATCCGTTTCCACGCATGAGTTATGCCGAGGCCCTGGAAAAATATGGTGTGGATTGCCCTGATTTGAGGATTCCCCTGCAGCTTGTTGAGCTGGCAGATATTTTGAAGGATGTTGAATTCAGGGTCTTTTCAGGTCCCGCACAGGATCCGAAGGGGCGCGTGGTCGCGCTCAGGGTGCCTGGCGGCAATCAACTGACCCGCCGACAGATTGATGAATATACGGTTTATGCAGGCCGTTATGGTGCCAAAGGGCTGGCTTATATCCGGGTCAATGATGTCGCCGCCGGCCGTGACGGCCTGCAATCGCCAATTTTGAAGTTCCTGCCGGAGCAAGCCATCAGTCAGTTGATGGAACGTACCGATGCCGACAATGGTGATCTGATCTTCTTTGGGGCCGGCAGTGCGCACATCGTGAACGAGTCCATGGCCGCTGTCCGTGTCAGAGCAGGCCGTGATATGGGGCTGGTAGAAGAAGGCTGGAGACCTCTGTGGATTGTGGATTTCCCGATGTTCGAGCGAGACGATAAAGAGGGCCGATTGACTGCATTGCATCATCCTTTCACGGCCCCGGCAACGGAGTCTCCCGAAGAGCTTAAGAATCATGCCGCAGGCATGTTGTCACGCGCCTATGACATGGTGCTGAACGGCAATGAAATAGGCGGTGGTTCAGTCCGCATTCACAAGGCGGATATTCAACGGGCGGTCTTCGAGCTGGTGGGTATTGAAGAAGATGAGGCGCGTGACAAGTTCGGCTTCCTGCTGGATGCCCTGAAATATGGTTGCCCACCACATGGCGGAATCGCCTTTGGCCTGGATCGTCTGGTCATGTTGATGTCCGGCGCAGACTCCATCCGGGATGTTATGCCGTTCCCGAAAACCCAGACCGCGAACTGCCCGCTAACACAGGCACCCTCCGGCATTGGAGACCATCAGCTGCGGGAGCTTGGTCTGCGCCGGCGCAAAAATCAGGGCAAGACTGCTCCAGAGTCGGCAGCCAATAAATAGGATATGGCAGAAATCTGCCCTGGAGGGCGGACAAATTAAAGGCTTTGTCAGCGCATCTGTGTCATTCCCGCGTAATGAATCAGAACAAGGTTATTGTTCCTTCTGCTTCATCTATACGTATCACATCTCCCGGCTTGAACTTTGCCGAAAGGATGGCCTCGGCCAGAGGATTTTCCAGTTTCTGCTGTATGGTTCTTCTGAGTGGTCGCGCCCCATACACCGGGTCGAACCCCGCCTCACCAATCAAATCCAGCGCCGTATCGCTCACCACAAGACTGATATCCTGTTCGTGCAGACGTTTACGCAGGTCGCGAATCTGAATATCAGCTATTGCACGGATATGTGCCTTGCCCAGTGAGTGAAACACGATACTTTCGTCGATGCGATTAATGAATTCGGGACGGAAATAGCCACCCACAACCTCCATGACAGCAGCCTTCATTTCACCGTACTGCACCTCATCAGCCTTTTCCTGAATAATCTGCGATCCCAGATTGGAGGTCATCACGACAACCGTATTGCGAAAATCGACCGTGCGCCCATGACCATCGGTCAGTCGCCCGTCATCCAGAACCTGCAGCAGGATATTAAATACATCGGGATGAGCTTTTTCTATTTCATCCAGCAGGAGCACGGAATAAGGCCTGCGGCGCACTGCTTCAGTCAGGTAGCCGCCTTCTTCGTAGCCGACATATCCCGGCGGTGCACCGATCAAACGGGCAACGGAGTGCTGCTCCATGAATTCTGACATATCGACCCGCACCACAGCATCTTCCGTATCGAATAGAAACCCGGCCAGGGCTTTGCATAGTTCGGTTTTACCAACGCCCGTTGGCCCCAAAAACAGAAATGATCCATTCGGACGGCGGGGGTCGGACAATCCCGCACGGGAGCGGCGTATGGCATCAGACACCGCCTTAACTGCCTCATACTGGCCGACAACACGCTCCTGTAGTTCGTCTTCCATGCGCAATAACTTGTCTCTCTCACCTTCCAGCATTCTGGCAACAGGTATGCCGGTCCAACGCGAAACAATCTCGGCAACTTCCTCATCTGTTACCTTGTTAGGCAGCAATTGCATTTCGTGGTTTTCCGCCTCATTGGCAGCTTTTAACTGCGCTTCCAGTTCCGGGATACGCCCATACTGTAATTCCGATACCCGCGCCAGGTCATGGGCACGGGTGGCAGCTTCCATTTCGATACGGGCACGCTCCAGCGCCTCCTTGATATGCCTGGAACCATGCACGACCGCCTTTTCGGCTTTCCAGATTTCTTCCAGATCGGCGTATTCTTTTTCCAGCCTGCCCACCTCCGAATCGAGGGTCTGCAAACGTTTCTTTGATGAGTCGTCGGTTTCCTTGACCAGGGCTTCCCGTTCAATTTTTAACTGGATCAGGCGCCGCTCCAGCTTGTCCATAGGTTCCGGTTTGGAGTCAATCTGCATACGAATGCGGGATGCGGCCTCGTCAATCAAATCAATCGCCTTGTCCGGCAGCTGACGGTCGGTGATGTAGCGTGTAGATAACATGGCCGCTGCAACAATGGCCGGGTCAGTAATGTCAACACCATGATGAACTTCATAGCGCTCTTTCAGTCCACGCAGAATGGCTATAGTGTCCTCCACGGCAGGTTCGTCAACCAGAATCTTCTGAAAACGCCGCTCCAGGGCCGCATCTTTTTCAATGTATTGACGATATTCATCAAGGGTGGTTGCTCCAACACAGTGCAATTCGCCGCGCGCCAAAGCCGGCTTGAGCATATTACCGGCATCCATCGCACCTTCACCCTTACCGGCACCAACCATGGTATGTAATTCATCAATAAACAGGATAATCTGGCCCTCTTGTCTGGCCAGGTCATTCAGAACTGCCTTCAGGCGTTCTTCAAATTCACCGCGAAACTTGGCCCCTGCAATCAAGGCACCCATATCCAGAGATAACAGTCGTTTTTCTTTCAGGCCCTCAGGGACCTCTCCATTCACAATGCGCTGCGCCAATCCCTCAACAATCGCTGTTTTACCGACACCAGGCTCGCCGATCAGTACCGGATTATTTTTGGTGCGCCGCTGTAATACCTGAACCGTGCGCCTTATTTCATCATCGCGGCCGATAACCGGATCCAGTTTGCCCTGTTCGGCACGCTCGGTAACATCAATCGTATATTTTTGCAGAGCCTGACGCTGGTCTTCGGCATTCGGTTCATTCACCTGTTGACCACCGCGCAACTGTTCAATCGCTTTCTCAAGCGCCTCTCTGGCAACACCTGCATCTTTTAATAAGTCAGCTAATTTGCCTTTGCTGTCAAGAGCGGCCAGCACAAAGATCTCACTGGAAATAAACTGGTCATTACGCTTGTGGGCCAGCTTTTCCATGATGTTGAACAGCCTGCCAAGATCACTTGAAATATGCACATCGCCATCGGCCCCGGAGACACTGGACATATTATCCAGAGCTGCACCGAGCTGTGTCCGCAACCGATTAACATCGGCACCCGTCTGAAGCAGTAGATGGCGGGTTGAGCCACCTTCCTGGTCCAGCAGGGCAGTCATAAGGTGTAAAGGCTCGACAAACTGGTGGTCGCGCATGACCGCCAGACTTTGGGCGTCCTGTATGGCCAACTGAAATCTTGCCGTTAGTTTATCCGTGCGCATGTAACCGGGTTCCCATAAAATTCTGATTACGCGCTAAATTGGGCTGCCTGATCAGGTTTCAAGCACCTTCTACGGTGTGACCGCATCGTGATTGATCCAGATCAAACTGGCCATGCGGCCGGTTACTCCATCGCGACGAAAGGAATAGAAACTGTCTTTTTCCTCGCAGGTACAGCGTCCTCCACCATATATACCGGTCACCCCCATGGCATTTAGTCGCAGTCTGGCCAGTGAATAAATATCACACAGCCAGCGACTATCACTGATCGCAGTAAAGGCCCCGCCCGCCTCCTCTGAAAAACCGGTGAACGCCTGATATACATCTCTACCGACCGAAAAATTTTTCGGGCCAATGGCTGGCCCCATCCAGGCCAGAATTTCTGGCATTGGAACGGACATTCTATGCACGGTATTCTCAAGTATCCCGGCAGCCAGGCCACGCCAGCCTGCATGGGCTGCCGCAACCACTGTCCCTGAATGGTCCGTAAAAAGCACCGGCAGACAATCTGCAGTCAGCACAGCACAGGTCAACTTTTCCTGACGGGTTATGCTGGCATCACAGGGCTGGTGTCCACCGATATCGGCCACAACCACATCACTGCCATGTACCTGCTCCAGCCAGACCGGTTCACCGGAAAAATCAAGTCGCACCGATAATATTTCTCTGTTCTGCCGCACATTGTGCATATCATCTGAAACATGGGTCGCAAGATTCAGGCTATGCCATGGCGCTCCACTGACACCTCCACGACGTGTCGTGCTGACCGCTCTGATGTGGCCGGGTGCCGGCCACTCAGGCAGAATCAAATCAACAGGCCGGATCATGCCGGAATTATCCCTTAAGCCCCTGCAACAGGTCCTGCATGTCGGCAGGCATGGGTACCTGCCAGTCAAGCTGCTCCCCGTTGATCGGGTGCATCAAGGTAAGTTTGCACGCATGTAACGCCTGCCTTGGGAACTCTCGCAACAGTTTTTTCAATGCCGGCGCGGCTCCAGCGGGGATCTTTTTGCGCCCCCCATAAACCGGGTCACCAACAACAGGATGATGAATGTGCGACATGTGAACACGTATCTGGTGCGTCCGGCCTGACTCCAGCTTTAACCGGACACGGGTATGGGCATGAAATCTCTCCAGTATCCGGTAGCAGGTTACGGCATCCTTACCGCCGTCAACAACGGCCATGCGCTTACGATTAACCGGGTGCCGACCAATCGGAGCGTCAACCCGCCCCCCGGCCACCATGACACCGTTGACTACAGCCTCATATTCACGTCCCATTGCCCGTGCCTGAAGCTGACGAACCAGACTGGCATGAGAGGGAAGTGTGCGGGCTACGACCATTAAGCCAGTGGTATCCCTGTCCAGTCGATGCACAATTCCAGCGCGGGGCAGCAATCCCAGTTCCGGATAGTGAAAAAGCAGGGCATTGCATAATGTGCCATCCGGGTTACCAACAGCCGGATGAACCACCAGACCGGCAGGCTTATTCAAAACAATTAAGTCCGCATCCTCATAAATCACATTGAGCGGAATATTCTGGGGCTCAATTTCCCGACTTTCCTGCTCCCGTATCAGATTATCCGTGACATCAATCAATATGGTCTGGTTTTGTACAACAATGTCCCTGGGTCGGCAACTGGCATCGTCTAATGTGACACAGCCCAGCTTTACCCATTTCTGCAACCGGGCACGGGAATACTCCGGCAAACAGGCTGCAAGTGCCTGATCCAGACGGTATCCATTGCACTCATGGGGGATTTTTAAAGAAATTTTCAATATTCCGATTCGGTGCTATTCTGTAGTGAATGAATTATACTCCGTGCCCTGAACCAGCGAACCGGAACCTGAATCCATGCGCACATTGTTTTTTCTGTTATCTTTTGCGAGCGTACTCCTGCTTCTGTCAGCCTGTTCGTCCCTCGATGAAAAAGAAGATGATGAAACCAAAGACTGGTCTGCCAGCAGGCTTTATGACGCAGCACGCACCGAATTGAATGATGAAAACTATAATGCGGCGATTGACTATTATGAAAAAGTCGAAACCCGTTATCCGTTTGGTCAGTTTGCCCAACAGGCACTACTGGAGAGCACCTATGCCCATTACAGGGATGGTGAAACCGAAGCGGCCATCGCCGCCGCTGACCGATTTATCAAACTCTATCCGAGGCATCCCAATATTGACTACGCCTATTATCTTAAGGGACTGGCCAATTTTGATCGTGACTTCGGCTTTTTCCAGCGCTATATGCGGACTGATCGCTCTCAGCGGGACCAGGCCGCCGCATTGCAGTCATTGAATGACTTTTCCGAGCTGGTCAAGCTCTATCCCGATAGCCGGTACACAGAGGATGCCCGGCAAAGAATGGCCTACCTGAGAAATAATATCGCCGAGTACGATGTCCATGTCGCCAGATATTATATCAAGCGGGGCGCCTATTCCGCCGCAGTAAACCGTGGTATCGGCGTTGTTGAAAATTATCCCCAGACAGCGGCCGTATCGAATGCTCTGGCCGTGATGCTCATAGGTTACACCATGCTGGATATGAGCGATCTGGCTGACGGCTCCAGAAGAGTTCTGCAATTAAATTACCCCGATCATCCGGTCCTAAAAAGAGAGATCAGCAAAAAAAGTGATACGGGGAAAGAGCGGAAAGTATGGCTACAGTTCTGGGAATAATGTGAAGGGTTCACTTGCTTTTATCGACCCCGACAGGATGCAGTCCGCTTATCCACAACATCCGCCAGCCAGGAAAAAATGACGCTGGAGCCCAACAAAATATACTGCGGAGACTCCTTTAATTTGTGCGAAAAAATCAGGGATCAATCCATAGACCTGATCATCTGCGATGGACCTTACGGCGTCACACAAAACAACTGGGACCGGATACCTTCCATCCAGGAGTTTAATCTTGATCTGATCAAAAGATTTTCCAAAAAATTAAAGGAAGGCGGTGCTTTATACCTGTTTGGAAAGCCGGACTGCCTGGATTTTATCGACTACCGACCCTACCTTAATCTGAAATCAAAAATTATCTGGTATCAGCCAAGCAGGCTTGCCCAGGGGCGGCAAAGCTATACCAATAACCATGATATTATCGGTTATTTCATCAAAGGCAGGAAGCCCCGCTGTTTTAATCTTGACGATATTCGTGTCTCGCAACTGGTGGAGCTGGAGCATCGCAGAAGATGCGAAAATGTCCCTTCGGTTACAAACGGACAATATGGCAAAACCAGATTCAACAAAAATGGAAAAAATCCCGGTGATGTATGGGGAGACATCAAACAGCTCACCTATAAATCGAAAGAGCTGGTTTCAAGGCAGGCGTTGAATACTATTCAGAAACCTGAAAGCCTGATTGAAAGGCTGGTCCTCGCCAGTTCAAATCCGGGAGATACAGTTTTGGATCCATTTTCGGGTGTTGGAACCTGCCCGGTGGTATGCAAAAGGCACAAAAGAAATTTCATGGCCTTTGAAATACAGCCTGAGTTTGTTGAGGCAGCCAATGAGCGGCTTGACAAGCTGGAGCAGGAACAAACAGCGATTGCTTTTTCGTATGGTACGTAGCTATAAGCCTGATCAAAGAAATGATCATTGCCGACACTCTGGGGCATGAATTGATCACATCCAAAAGAGATGCCGATGCACAGGATCCAAACGACTATCAAGTATGAATATCTATCCTGCAAGGATGGAAAGGTCATCTATCAAGGATAAATATAATCGGCAAGAAGATTTTTACCTCGAATGGCCTGATAAAATCGGCCAAAGAAAAAACAAGTCTGGGCATTTTCTGAAAAGTATTTTACGATGAAGCAACAGGACAATGCTGATGAAACAACGAGCCCCTCGAAACAGAACACTGACCTGCACCCCGGAGGGAATCGAATCTCTATCCGGGCAGCTTTTAAAGAACCCCATCTCTTCGCAGGTTAATGAACTCGAGGGGCGTGTCATCCATGGCGATGCTTTTTCGGTTTTACCGGCCCTCCCATCCGCTTTTGTTGATTTACTGATCGTGGATCCTCCTTATAATCTGTCAAAAAATTACAACGGACATCTATTCAAAAAGAGGGGAAGTTATCCGGCATGGTTTGAATCCTTTTTGTCAAACGTCAGGATGATCTTAAAGCCTCAGGCAACCCTCTATATTTGCTCAGACTGGAAAACTTCCATTCTGATCGCACCCATTCTTGAAAAGTATTTTTATGTCCATAACCGAATTACCTGGGAGCGGGAAAAAGGCCGCGGTGCCAGGTCCAACTGGAAAAATAACACGGAAGATATATGGTTTTGCTCGAACACAAAAGATTACTATTTCAATGCGAATGCCGTGAAGCTGAAGAGAAAAGTCATCGCTCCCTATCGGGCCAACGGGAAACCCAAAGACTGGGAGGAAGAAAAGAATGGTAATTTTCGACTCACATTTCCATCCAACATCTGGTCCGACATATCCATTCCATTCTGGTCCATGCCGGAAAATACCGATCATCCCGCACAGAAGCCAGAAAAGCTTATTGCAAAACTTATCCTGGCAAGCAGCAAGGAAGGTGACTTTGTATTCGACCCATTTTTAGGGAGTGGCACCACGGCTGTGGTTGCCAAAAAACTTCACCGGAAATTTTCGGGTATAGAGCAGGATCTGGAATACTGTTGCTGGACGTTAAAGCGTCTTGGAATTGCAGAGACTCATCCTGCAATACAGGGGTATGCCGATGGTGTCTTCTGGGAACGTAACAGCTTGAATGATCAGCCTAAAGCAAAAGAAACGAATCCGGTAGATAGTCTTTCACTTTAATTGATATACGAACGACATCCTGAAAAATCTGGCCTCATTTGTCACGAAAAAACATAAAGTCAATGATAAAGCAAAACTCTCTGAATTAATTCAGGAAAGATTTCAGCTTGCAAAGGATTATTCAATTTATTACAGCTAATAAAGCGAAAGGATTATCGGCCTGTAGCAAGCCAGAATTCAGAAATAGACGATAGCATAAAATATAAAACCAGCTATGGACCCTTAAAGTATGTAATCGGGAAACGCCAGTCACGACCAAAGGCCTTGTCTGTGATTTTTATACCGGGCGGAGCCTGCCGCCGTTTATATTCATTGAGATCAACTCTTCGCACAATATCCCGAACCAGTGCAGGCGGATGGCCTGCATCAATAATCGAAGAAATGCTTTCATGCTCCTCGATATACCGCTTCAAAATATCATCGAGGATATCATACTCAGGCAGTGTATCCTGATCCGACTGGCCTGGTGCCAATTCTGCTGAAGGCGCTCTATCAATAACCCGGTCTGGTATAACATTTGATATCTTGTTACGATATTTTGCCAGACGATATACAGTCGTTTTATAAACATCTTTTAGAGGTGCATATCCACCGGCCATATCTCCATAGAGTGTCGTATAACCTACAGCCATTTCACTTTTGTTGCCGGTAGTCAGGAGCAGTCTTCCTTTTTTATTTGAAATCGCCATCAGTATTAACCCCCTGATTCTCGCCTGTATGTTTTCTTCGGTAGCGTCCTTATCCTCATCCGCAAAAACCCTGCCCAATACCTGCTCAAACTCATTAAATATGCCATCTATCGGCATTACATTATAATTCACTCCAAGGTTTGCGGCTTCCTCTTCAGCATCCTCCATACTCATATCCGATGTATATAGATATGGCATCATTACCGTACTGACCCTGTCTGCACCCAGGGCATCAACAGCGATGGCCAGCGTTAAGGCAGAGTCTATGCCTCCTGACAAGCCAAGCACCACTCCTGAAAATCCATTTTTTCTGACATACTCCGATACACCATAAACCAGGGCATCATAAATCAACCGGTCATTCTCCGGCATGGGTTCAATCCGCCCGTTCAGTATAAGCCCGGCATCCGTCTGCCTGAGTGATACAAGCTGCCTGCTTTCACTGAATACTCTGGAGCAGGCACAGACATGACCATTGCCATCTACTGCTATTGAGCCGCCATCAAAAATCAGCTCATCCTGTCCACCAACCTGATTGACATATATCAATGGTATTTGACATTCGCTGACTCTGGCATTGAGCACGCCGAGACGCTGAGAGTGTTTCTCTGCATGAAATGGTGAGGCATTTATATTAATGATAATATCAGCCCGCCTGGCTGCTGCCCTGGCAACCGGCTGAGGAGACCAAATATCTTCACATACAGTAACTCCTCCCTTGATACCGGGGAACAGTTCCACAACCAGAGTATCGTCTCCCGCAGTGAAATAGCGATTCTCATCAAAAACCCCATAGTTGGGCAAACATTGCTTGTATGCGACTCCAACCTTCCGGGTATCGCGAATAACTATCGCCGCATTATAGATTGCGCCACTGATACGCACCGGAGAACCGATAATGGCTGTTATATCCTGACAACATAATGCAATCTCCTGAACCGCCTGTTCACAACGAGGAATAAAGTCTGACCTGTAAAGCAGATCTTCAGGAGGATAGCCGCTTATAATCAGCTCGCTGAATACAATAATATCGGCATGATGATCTGTGCGAGCATGCTCGATAGCCTCGGACACCAGATTTTTATTTCCATCGATATCACCAACCAATGGATTTAACTGGGCCATCATCAGGAGGCAGTCCTGCTTCTGCATGGCCATTAGAAAATCAAGCCTGAATGGCCATCATGCCATCAGATTTTGCATGGCATTTCCAATTTCAGCAGGAGAGCGAGTTGTTGCCACTCCTGCTCTTTCCAATGCTGCGAACTTATCATCGGCAGTCCCCTTTCCACCCGAGATAATCGCCCCTGCATGTCCCATACGCTTACCGGGAGGGGCCGTGACTCCTGCAATATAGGCAACGACAGGTTTATTGACTTCAGATTGAATATATTCGGCTGCCTCTTCTTCAGCCGTTCCGCCGATCTCTCCAACCATGACAATGCCCTCAGTCTGTTTATCCTCATCAAATAGCCTGAGGCAATCAATAAAGTTCATACCCTGAATCGGGTCTCCACCAATACCGATACAGGTAGATTGCCCCTGACCGGTCAGGGTCGTTTGATATACGGCCTCATAGGTCAGGGTGCCGGAGCGCGAAACGATCCCGATCTTTCCCTTCCGGTGAATGGCCCCCGGCATAATACCGATCTTGCATTCGCCCGGAGTAATAATGCCCGGACAGTTTGGGCCGATCAGCGAAGCTCCGCTGCCCTCCAGCGCACTTTTCACTTTCAACATATCGAGTACCGGTATCCCTTCGGTAATGCAGACAATGACTTTTATACCGGCATCGGCAGCTTCCAGGATCGCATCGGCGGCAAAGCCGGCAGGCACATAGATGACACTGGCATCGGCACCGGTCTCACGCACACCTTCCGATACGGTGTCAAAGATCGGCAGCCCCAAATGAACCTGACCAGCCTTGCCAGGCGTAATACCACCGACCATCCGAGTACCATAGGCAATCGCATGTTCGGAGTGAAATGTTCCCTGCCTGCCGGTAAAGCCCTGACAGAGCACTTTGGTATCGCTGTTTACCAACACACTCATGGCTTGCCTCCAGTCCGGGCAACTACTTTCCGGGCGGCATCCGTAAGCCCGTCGGCAGCGATAATATCGAAATCACATTCTGCCAGCATTTTGCGCCCCTGCTCAACATTCGTGCCTTCCAGTCGCACAACAATCGGTACCGCCACCCGGACCTGATCCATCGCCTCGATAATTCCCTCGGCGATCAAGTCACAGCGGACGATACCGCCAAAAATATTCACCAATATGGCCTCGACATTGGGATTGGACAGAATCAGCCTGAAGGCTTCGCTGACTTTCTCTGCCGTAGTACCACCACCGACATCAAGAAAATTGGCCGGTTCTCCACCGTGCAGCTTGATTAAGTCCATGGTGGCCATGGCCAGCCCGGCACCGTTCACCATACAGGCAATATTTCCATCCAGCGAAATATAATTCAGATCATGTCGGCGAGCGATGCGTTCGCGCTCATCCTCCTGGCTCTCGTCCCGAAGTGCTGCCAGAGCGGGATGACGATACAGTGCATTACCATCAAGGTTAATCTTGGCGTCAAGTGCGACCAGATCACCGTTGGCAGTCAGTACCAGAGGATTTATTTCAACCAGCGAGGCATCGTTATCGATAAAGAGCTGATACAGTGAGCTCACTATCCGTACAAATTGTCCGACCTGATCGCCGCTCAATCCCAGCGAGAAAGCCAGAGTACGGCCCTGATATGGCATTAATCCCGACTGAGGTTCTATATGCGCGGTATGAATTTTTTCCGGCGTAGCCACAGCGACCTCCTCGATATTCATACCTCCCGCTGCTGAGCACATAACAACAACCCTGCGCTGTGCGCGATCAACCAGAAGCCCCAGATAAAGCTCCCGAACAATATC
Source organism: Gammaproteobacteria bacterium (assembly GCA_022825085.1). Lineage (GTDB taxonomy): Bacteria > Pseudomonadota > Gammaproteobacteria > JAJDYQ01 > JAJDYQ01 > JAJDYQ01. The sequence goes on along the minus strand of JAJDYQ010000046.1, from coordinate 7,200 downwards.
CAGTGTCTGCTCTATAAGTACCCGATTAACAGGCAAGCCATTTGTATCGGTCTGCGGAGTTACCAGCCGGGAACCGAACAGATTGCCCACATACTCGCGCAGCTCATCAGGATCATGCAAAACCTTTACCCCACCGCCCTTACCTCTCCCTCCGGCATGTACCTGGGCTTTGACCACACAGGCACCAGATGACGCCACGGATGCAACCGCCTCATCCAAATCGGCGACATCTTCGATCATCCGGCCTTCCGGCACAGGAATTTCATATTTCCGAAATAATGCCTTGGACTGATATTCATGCAGATTCATGGTTTAATTCCATTCTGGTATGCGCACTTAAAATACTCGCTCATTGCAGGCGATATGTCCAGCCGTAAAAGCCGCCGATGTGCGTAGATTATTTCAGACGGCACCAAAATCACAGCAAGCAGAGTTTTCACGCAGCCCGATAGCCGATAATATTGGTACCATACTTGCTTATTATTTCCGATACCACAGAATTAAATTATGGAAACAGTATTATGAATAACGGCAGCATATTCAGCCGCCCATTGATCATGTCTGCCAAACATGATCAGGCAGAAAACGATGTTTGCTGTGGCAATGCCCTCTGTCTTGCCTTATGGCCATGTCAGCACAATGCTCAACAAAACCGGGGAGGCTATCAACACTTCAATATGCAAACAGAACCCCCCCTTCGGTAATGGGCACTTTAACTGCCATATCTATCCCTGACAGCCCTGATAAGCCTTGGCGGGCGCTACATCTGTTCAACCTCTACCGGCTGGTCATCGCCGGCGTTATTGCCATTATTTTTCATGCGAGTGAGGGCAATACCATTTTTGGCCAGCAGCTGCCTCGCCTGTTTGGCCATGCCATTATCATATGGCTGACCATCATATTTCTGAGCGGATTCTCCAGCCGGCTCAGAGCACCACATTTTCATCTACAGGCATACGGCTTCATCATCACCGATATCGCCTTTATCAGCATGTTGATGTATGCCAGCGGAGGAATTGCCAGCGGCTTTGGTGTCCTGCTGCTGGTCACTATCGCGGCCAGCGGCATTCTGTCAAGCCGCCATATTCCCTTTGCCTTTGCTGCCGCAGCCACGCTGGCAATATTTGCCGTGCAGTTCATAAAAAGTTTCCAGATGTTTGTCAGCGGAGAACCGCCGGAACTTGAATATGCACAAAACGGCCTGCTCGGTGCGGCCTTGTTCGCCGTTGCATTACTCTCTCATCTGCTTGCGCAGAGAGTAAAGGTCTCGGAGGTTCTTGCGGAGCAAAGGCGGGAGGAATTAACGGATCTGGCCACCATTAACGAACTGACCATCCAGCAAATGGAAACCGGCGTCGTTGTTGTCGATTCCCATAATATTGTCCGGCTGTGCAACTCGGCAGCGCAGGATATGCTCGGGCACGGCAGTGATGTCGTTTCTCACCCGCTTAACTTTATTGCACCAAAGCTGTATGAGCAGCTGATGCGATGGAGACAGGGCACACAAGATACGCCCAGGCCATTCAGAAATACGCCAGAAGGCAAAGAGTTACTGCCTCATTTTCGAGGTCTGGAAGCAAGATCAAACCTCTCAATACTTATCTTTCTTGATGACACATCGATGCTGTCGTATCAGGCCCAGCAATCCCGATTAGCCTCATTGGGCCAGCTGACCGCCAGTATCGCCCATGAAATCAGAAACCCTCTCAGTGCAATCAGCCATGCCGGCCAGCTTCTGAACGAAGTCAATACACTGGATGCGGCAGACCGCCGCCTGATTGAGATCATTCAAAATCAGTCGGAACGGCTGGACACGATCATCAAGAGCATTCTGTCTCTTTCCCGCAAAAAAGAGTTCAACCCCGAAAAGCTGGAACTTACCGGCTGGATACATCAGTTTATCACCAGTGCCATTAACGAAAGAGGCATCACCACCGAATCAATTCAACTCGAATGTCCGAAAACACCCCTCTATATTCATGCTGACCCGCTCCATCTGAATCAGATAATGTATAATGTGACCGAGAACGGAATACGGCATTCACAAATGCAAAATTCTGATACACTATTGAAAATTGTGTGCGCCCCTGGCGGTAACGACAAAACCGTGGAAATCAACATTATTGATTATGGTAGCGGCATCCTGGAAAAATACCGGGAAAAATTATTTGAACCGTTTTTTACCACGCTTCCACGGGGCACCGGCCTGGGGCTTTATATCGCCCGTGAGCTCAGCCAGATCAACCATGCGCATCTGCAATACATCGCTGACTCAGATCACGGTGCTCACTTCAAAATCAGCTTCAGCCGGGCGCAGGAATAATGCCACACCGTGCTCTGATTCTTGATGATGAGGCCGATATACTCGAACTCATTGACCTTACATTCTCGCGCATGGATATCCAGTGCACACTGGCCGAGACTCTGGCTGAGGCCTATGACTTTCTGGACAAGAATGAATATGACCTGTGTATCACGGACATGAGGCTACCGGACGGAAGCGGCATGGAACTACTGCACAGACTCCAGAAAAGCTATCCGGAATTACCGGTTGCTGTTATTACCGCATTTGGCAGCGCTGACCTTGCAGTGGAAAGCCTGAAAGCGGGCGCATTTGATTTTATTTCCAAACCTCTGGATCTGGTGAGACTGCGCAAGCTCGCCACCAATACGCTTAAGCTGAAAAACGAGCGTCTGGAAACTACTTCAACCGACAGGCTTCTTCTGGGCGATTCACACGCCATCAAACATGTCAAGAAAATGATTCGCAAACTCTCCAGAAGCGAGGCACCCGTTCACATCAGTGGCGAATCGGGTACTGGCAAAGAACTGGTAGCTCGGTCTATTCATCAACTCGGCCCAAGAGCGGAAGGCCCCTTTATTCCCGTTAACTGCGGTGCCATACCTGGGGAACTGATGGAAAGCGAATTTTTCGGCCATAAGAAGGGCAGTTTTACCGGTGCGACCCAGAATAAACAAGGTCTTTTCCATGCCGCGCAGGGAGGGACATTGTTTCTGGATGAGGTTGCCGAGCTTCCTCCTCCAATGCAGGTCAAACTGCTGCGTGCCATACAGGAAAGGGCGATACGACGTGTGGGAGAGCATGATGAGCAACCGATGGATGTCAGGATACTCAGTGCCACGAATAAAGACCTCGCCGCCCTGGTGAAAAAGCAGGAGTTCAGAGACGACCTGTACTACAGGCTGAATGTGATCAACCTGCCCATACCGCCTCTTCGGGAACGGCATGGTGACATTCCGTTATTAACCCACCATTTTATAGGTCGCCTGAAAAACAGTCATGGAACGGATATCGAGGTCACTGAACCGGCAATCCAAAAGCTGGAGGAATATCATTACCCTGGCAACATCAGGGAGCTGGAAAACATACTGGAGGGTGCCACCGCCATCTGCGAGGATTATACGATTCAGGCCCATGATCTCAACTTAACTTCCCCCCCACTCCAGACTACCGACAGGCCGGCAAAAGCCGATGACAGGCCGGAACGCTCAGTACAGATAACCGCACGTGGCGAACAGGCACTGTCCGATTATCTGGAACAAATTGAACGGTCTGAAATCACTTCGGTACTCGAGCAAACACAGTGGAATCGAGGCAGAGCAGCGAGAATACTGAAAATAACGCAGCGCCAACTCAGGTACCGCATGACCAAGCTGGGCATTCAAGGCTGACAAAATCTGTCGCATCAGGACAGATTCTGTCAATTCAATACATAATATATCCCCACCCATTAGCTCCCGGCTGTCTGTACTGGCAAAACGGTGCAGCCGCCTGCCTTCAGGCTACCTTAACACAGGGCTCGGACCAGTCAATATAAAAAATGGCACGCTAATTGCTCAATGCTTCACATGGTTTATTACAGCCATTTACAATTTTTTATTAATTAATTTCAAGGAGTCTGAAATGAAAAAGACACAATCTGGTTTTACTCTGGTTGAACTTATGATCGTTATCACGATGATCGCTATTCTGCTTGCTATTGCATTGCCTGCTTACCAGAATTATACGAAACGGTCTCACGTGTCCGAGGGACTGTCTCTGGCAAGCGGTGTAAAAGCCTCAGTTTCCGAGCACTACGCAGCCAGAGGTAGCTGGCCAACCAATAACACAATCGCTAATATCGGTAGCGACATTAAAGCCAATGCAATCAGTGGCATCTCGGTAACCGATGGCGTGATCACGATTGAGTTCAATAACAGGGTAGAGGCCGGCAAGAGACTTGAGTTATCACCTTATGCCGATACCAACACCATTACGTGGAAATGCAAGTCCGCCAACACGGATGGCATTAATGAATTATATCTCCCATCACGCTGCCGTTCCTAAGCAAAGAAGAGGGCCTCAATAACGGGGCCCTTTTTTTATCGCATGCGATAAAAAATACCATTATAACTTTTCCTATATGTAATACCTGACAACCTTAATTAATATAATTTCAATTTATCAATCCTGATTCTGCGCCGGATACCATCAAATATTACATAACAAAATCAGGCATCAAAATGGACAAAGTTTGTCATATCAGAACAAATTCTGTCAACTCAAAAAAACAATCATAATACCTATGCGGATTTGGAATCTGAAGCCAACAAGGCCGCGCCAGCATGGAATTATAAGCCCTAAGCAAAGAATCAATGAATGGCATACTAATTGCTTTTTCTTTTAATGTTACCTTCTTTGGAATTCGACAATGAAAAAAATACAATCCGGTTTTAGCCTGATCGAACTTATGATCGCAGTAGCGATCATTGGTATTCTCGCCGCCATTGCGCTGCCCGCTTATCAGAACTATGCCAAACGCGCCAACGTGACTGAGGGACTGTCTCTTGCCAGAGGTGCACAGGCTTCAGTTGCTGAATACTACTCAACCAATGGTATCTGGCCTGCGAGTAATGCTGAGATCAAACTTGGTGCTGATACACATATTAATGGCAATGTGGTCATCAAAGTTAGAGTAGCGAGCGGTGGTAAAATTATTATCATGTACGACAGCGGGGTCGCTTATCATCAAACCCTTGAATTATTGCCCTCAGCTGTCGGCGGCTCCATTGAATGGACATGCAGTGGCGGTAGTCTATCCAGAGAATATCGTCCAACACGTTGCCGCACATAACTCCCGGCTGTTATAAGAGCAAAGAGGGCCTCTCTGGAGACCCTCTTTGCCATGACCTTATACCATCATCATAACTTATTGGTCTGACTAATACCTTACATACATGGTGATTTACCGGCCCCATTCAGACAAGTTGTTTCTATCCCGGTAATTTTATCAATCCAGATGCATCCGGGGCATGCAACAGCATCAGAAGCCGGAAATGAGCAGATACCATCTCGATCTTCAAGCTGTTGCTCTCATTAATTCTTGTGGCCTTGCAGATGCCGCATGACAAAATCGGGCATCATGAGTCGCCCAAACCTGTCACATCAGGACAGATTTTGTTAACGCAAAATGAAGCAACTAATCCATGGTGATGGATTTTTACTGCCACCATGCTACATGCCTGAATCTAATAAAGGATTACTGATTGCAATTGGAAAGCCAACAAAAAATGGCACGCTAATTGCTCTTTCACTCGTATTGACAACCTGTGAAATTCGAGGAATCTGAAATGAAAAAAATACAGTCCGGCTTTAGTCTGATCGAGCTGATGATTGCAGTGGCGATCATCGGAATTCTGGCCGTTATCGCATTGCCTGTTTATCAGAACTATACCAAACGATCCTACATCATTGAAGGCCTGTCCCTGGCTAGCGGCGCAAAGGCTGCCGTCTCTGAATACTATTCTGCGCAGGGCATATGGCCTGTGAGCAACTTTCAGGTCGGCCTTGATAATGCCAATAATATTACCGGTGAGTCGGTAAACAGTGTTGTAGTGCAGCCCAACGGTGAAATTGCTATCATCTTCAACGAAAGAGTAAGAAACAATGAATATATTGTGTTGGTGGCCAACACCAGCGGCGGCTCCATCATATGGGAATGCACCCCCGGCACTCTGGACAACGCATATCTTCCGATACGTTGTCGCGACAGGCGATCCTCCGAGCAGGGAGAGGTATGGGATTAACAGATCATGTATGCGAAAAATCTATTTGGCGAGCAATCTGAAATGAAAAAGATACAATCCGGTTTTACACTGATCGAGCTTATGATCGTAGTTGCCACTATTGGTATTCTCGCGGCCATCGCACTGCCGGCTTACCAGAATTACACGAAGCGGTCTCATGTGTCCGAAGGTCTTTCGCTGGCCAGTGGTGTAAAATCTGCTGTGGCTGAATACTATTCAGCCAAGGGCGTCTGGCCTCAGTACAACAATGATGCCGGCCTGGATGCCGGTGCCAGCATTACCGGTAACTCTGTGGACAAGGTTCATATCACCAATGGTATTGTTACCATCGTTTTCAACGAAAAGGTGCAAGACAACAAAAGGCTTGAATTATCGCCTGTTGTTGATTCCGGTTCCATTGAGTGGGTGTGCCAACCCAGCAGCATCTACAATCCAATCGATGAAAAATACCTGCCGGCACGTTGCCGTCACTGAGTCCCGAAGGACAGATTGGATGAAATAGGCCCCGGAGATCGATAGAAACTGCCAATCTGGACAGGCGCGAGAATACCCTCTAACCAGAATCCCGGACCACTTGATACAAAATGGCGTACTAATTGCTCCATGTTTCACAGCGCATTCGCGACCTGTAGAATTCGAGATCCATGAAATGAAAACAGCACAGTCCGGTTTTACACTGATCGAGCTTTTGATCACGGTAACAGCCATCGGCATTCTGACTGCCATTGCACTACCCGTCTATCAGAACTACACCAAGCGGACTTATATAGCTGAAAGCCTGTCTCTGGTTGGCAGCGCAAAAGCCGCTGTTACCGAATACTATTCTTCCGAGGGCAGGTGGCCTGCCAACAATCTTGAGGCCAGTCTTGCTGATGCTGAAACCATTACCAGTGAGGCAGTAAAGCGCGTTGCCGTGCAACCCAATGGTGCAATCAGGATCAGCTTCAACGAAAAAGTAAAGGATAACGGGTATCTTATACTGGTGCCTGACATGGGCGGTAATTCCATCATGTGGGAATGTACTCCCGGCACTCTGGATGCGGTATATCTCCCAAAACGCTGCCGCAGTTGATGCCCTGACAGTAGGTCGGGGGACAGAAGCAAAACAGATTG
>JAJDYQ010000043.1 GCA_022825085.1 Gammaproteobacteria bacterium | reverse complement strand
CAAAAGCTGCTGCCTGGTGAATGGCATGTCAAGACTGGCTCTCTGGTCAAGCCAGAGATGACGGAGGCGCAGCCGGGGATGAAGGGGGCGCAGCCGGGGATGACAGGGGCAGTCAGGAATGACGAGGGCAGCCAGTTCAGGAATGACGAACGTCAAAGCCCGTCATTCCTGCGAAAGAAAGCCCGTCATTCCTGCGCAAGCAGGAATCCAGATGTCGGAGGTACGGTCGGGGATGTAGGGAGAAGTGAGTTGAGTGGATTCCTGCTTTCGCAGGAATGACAGAGGAAGGCGCTGGTGTCAGGTGGCAGGAATCCAGATGACGGAGGTACGGTCGGGGATGTATGGAGAATTGGTTTGAGTGGATTCCTGCTTTCGCAGGAATGACAGAGGCATGGTCAGGAATGACAGAGGAAGGCGCTGGTGTCAGGTGGTTTGCGAAGCATGAAATGGATCTTGAGTTCGATCAGGGGTGAGTAACTAATATCTAATCTTCGCCTGCTTGAGATTAAAGCCCCGCAATAATAAATATAGTCAGTAGCACCAGTAGCTTCTCGGTCAGATTGCCGGTCAGCCATGTGCCGATGTTTCGTGTGAATATCATTAGCAGGCTCAAAACGGTCAATAGCAGATATAAGGTTCGATGAATGTGTACTATGAGGCTTCTGATATCACTGACGATTGCCGGTAGTGCCTTTCGATAAAGCCACTCGGCGTCAATGTTTGTGGTGTGTATTTGTGCAGGTGCATAGCGCCTTTTTTCCATCCAGACAAATGCCAGTGCCGCGAACATCAGCAGTTGCAGTTGTGCGATGACATGGGTGGTATCATACGGCCAGTAATCGACATCCCAGGGCAGTAGTGCGTAAAGGTATTGTGGAAAAATGCCTATCAAAATGCACAGTGTGGCGGCAATCAGCATCGCGATAATCATATTGGTCGGCGCTTCCTGTGTGCGGATACCGGAGTCATGCGCGAAGAAGGCAAAGTATGGCACCTTGATGCCGGCGTGGTACAGTACACCGGCAGAGGCGAACAGCAGTGCCAGCCAGACATATTGATGGCCTTCTTCCAATAATGCGGTCATCACAAAAGATTTGCTGACAAAACCACTGAACAGTGGTAGCGCCGAGATCGAGGCCGAGCCTATGATACATAATATGGTGGTTTTCGGCATGGTTTTGTACAGCCCGCCGAGGTCGGAGGCATATACATGGCCGACCCTGTACAGAACCGCACCCATCGACATAAACAGCAGTGATTCATACAGGATATGTGAGAAGGCATGTGCTACTGCCCCATTCAGTGCCAGTGCTGTACCCAGACCAATGCCGGTCACCATAAAACCAAGCTGGTTGATCAGGATGTAGCTTAATACCCGTCGCAGGTTGTTTTCGAGCACAGCATAGAAGAGCGGAAAGCAGGCCATCACCGCGCCGATGTAGATCAGAATATCCGTGCCGGGGAATCCCCGTATCAGGGTATAGATTGCTACTTTGGTGGTGAATATGGATAAAACAGCGGCACCGGTTGGTGTGGACTCCGGGTAAGCGTCGGTTAGCCAGTTATGCAGAAGTGGAAAGGCACACTTGATGCCGAAGGCCAGCAGAATCAGCCATCCGCCGGGATTTTCGATACCGATAAAGTCGAATGCCAGCGAGCCCGTGTAACGATAGTGAATCAGCGCACCAGCCAGTAACAGTACGCCGGATGAAATTTGAAAGACCAGATAGCGCATACCGGCTTTGGTAGCGCGAATGCTGTCTCCCGCCCAAATCAGAAAGACGGAGCTGATGACCAGTAATTCCCAGAAAATGAATAATGTAATCAGGTCGCCGGCGAATACTGCCCCCATTGCACTGCCGGCATAGATCAGTCCCGCAATATGCTGCATGGTGTCTTTGAGATGCAATGTATAGATCACCAGTACAAAGGCGGCAATGTGAAATATATAACCGAATATCAGGCTCAGGCGGTCACTGCGCATCAGGATGAGATCAAACTCAAGTAGTGATACGCTGAGCAGGACTCCTTCCGGCATATCCAGCCAAAGGTGCAGGCCGCCCAGCAGTGGTGCGGTCAGCATTAGTGCACTGCGTACATGCCCGTGCGTTACCAGTGCCAGCAGTGCAGCCAGAAAGAAAGGAATAAACGGCGGCAGCTCACTCATCCACATCGTAATAATTTTCCTTCCGCGTGAGCAGCCTGCGCAGCAGACGTGAAACCACTATCAGTACCACGAAGGCTACAAAGCCATACAGGGCATAAAAGCCTGGCAGTTTTTCCCAGTTCGTGTAAATATGTCGATGAACGAAAAAGTCCAGAATGAATAACAGGCCGCATACCGCGTAAAAAGCTCTGAGTAGCCTTTCCACGTTTTGCGGCTTATCGAAAAAATACCTTTTTTCATCCGGCAGGTGTTTGTCCATGATATTTCCTATTGGGCCGCCAGTCGGGCCAGAGAATAAAAAGGTTCAGGATTCAAAAACAGGTAAATACAGATCAGCGACGGTATCAGCATGCCAATCAGGCAGGTAATCGGTGCTTCTTTAATGTTCTCGCTGATATGATGGTTTGTTGTCGGGAAAAATGCCCTGACGGGTATTGCCAGCAGGTAAATTATATTTAACAGAGAGCTGAGCATTAATATCGCCAGTATGGCCCATTGCCCGGCATCCACCGTGCCCAGCGCCAGATACCATTTGCTCCACATGCCCCCGAATGGTGGTAAACCGATGATGCTGGCTGAGCCAATGGCGAAGAAAATAAACGTGAATGGCATCTGCCGGCCCAGCCCGTTTAACTGGGAAACCTGTGTTTTGTGTGTGGCGACCAGAATCGCACCGGCGGCGAAGAATAGTGTGATCTTGGCGAAGGCATGCATGGCAATGTGCAGAGAACCGCCGAGCAGTCCTGTCGGATTGGCAAGCACGGCACCCAGCACGATATAACTTAACTGGCCAATGGTGGAGTAGGCCAGACGCTCTTTCAGGTTGTCGCATGTCATGGCGATCAGTGAGGCCAGCAGAATAGTCGTGGCCGGCAGCCAGATGAGCCATGTATCGGCACCGGTTGATGTTATAAAGTCAGGGCCGAAGATATAGAGGGTCACTTTCAAAATGCTGAAGACACCGGCTTTTACAACGGCTACGGCATGTAGCAGGGCGCTGACGGGTGTTGGTGCCACCATGGCAGCCGGTAGCCATTTGTGCAGTGGCATGACGGCTGCTTTACCGATGCCGAGGATAAACAGTAGATACAGGGTTATAGCCCATGCCGGAGAGACACTGTCGGCCATAATGCCGCCCGCAGTAAAATCCAGTGTGCCGGTCTGCGTCTGGATCACGATAATTGCCGGCAGCATCAGCACAATGGATGTGCCCATGAGAACACCGAGATAGACCCGTCCGCTGTGGCGCGCCTTGTCGGTACCGGAGTGTACGACAAGTGGATAGGTCGAAAGGGTCAGGAGTTCGTAAAACAGAAACAGGGTCAGCAGATTGTCAGAGAAGATAATGCCCATGGTGGCAGCAATGGCGATGGCAAAGGTAGTGAAAAAACGGGTCTGGTTTTTTTCATGGTGCCCACGCATATAGCCAATGGCGTAAATGCTTGTTACCAGCCACAAAAAGCTCGCGATTATGGCAAATAACATGCCCAGCGGTTCAACGGAAAAGGCTATGCTCAACCCTGGTATCGGTTCGGCTACCACCAGTTCTCCGGCTTCACCGGACTGAAAGCGTCGGTAAATGCGGTAAATGATGCCAATCAGTGTGGTGGCGGTAATCAGCGTGGCTGCCTCTCGCATATTCGGCCAGCGTCCCAGCCGGCTGATGATGACGGCACCGAGCAGTGGTGTCAGCATGGCCCACATGATGTAGCCTGTAATGCTCATGGCCTGCTCAGCAGCCCCAGACTATTGACAGCCGCTTCGGCCGCACCGACGGATATCCCGGTATCCAGCCCCAGATAGATACAGGCGATCGCCAATGTCCATGTCGGAATAATTAATGCCGGGGTGCGCTCAATGTGTCCGGTGTCATGTGGTTCGGTAGTTGGCTGGAAATAAAGTGTTTCGATCAGTTTCCAGACATAAATAATCGCCATTGCTGAGCCCAGCACGAGCACAGCGACAATCCACCATGCCTGCTGCTCGACCGCTGCCAGTACCAGATACCATTTGCTGATAAACCCGACTGTTCCAGGTACACCGATGAGGCTCAGGCCGGCAATGATAATGGCGGCAAACGTCAGTGGCATATGCCTGCCCATGCCGCTTAATGAGGCAATGCGCAGGCTGCCGGTTTGATATAGCAGAATGCCTGCGGCCATAAACAGCGTGGTCTTGATCAGCGCATGATTAAATATATGGATCATGGTTGCCATTAGTCCTGTCGCTGATAACAGGCCGATACCGATCATGAAATAACCGATCTGTGACAGACTGGACCAGGCCAGCAGTGGTTTGATGCTGGTCTGACCGATTGACCTGACAGCGCCGTGAATGACGGCGATGGCACCCAATACCATGAGCAGTTCGTTGAACAGTGTTTGCCGGGAATATTCCGGTGTGAACACGGTAAATACCATACGGGCAATGACATAGGCCGCTACCTTGGTCGATGTGCCGGCCAGAAAGGCTGATACCGTGATCGGCGCATAGGTATAGGCGCGGGGCAGCCATTGATGCAGCGGGAACACTGCGGCTTTCAGTGCCATACCAATAAAGATAAATCCAAATGCGGTATGGATGGTTTGCACATGGGTTGATTCAGATAGCCTGATGGCCAGGTCTGCCATATTCAGGCTGCCGGTTGCGGCATAGGCCAGACCAATACCAATCAGAAAAAAGGTTGCGCCGATGGTACCCAGTATCAGATATTGAAATGAGGCTGTGAGTGCCTGACGGTTACGTCCCATGCCCACCAGTGCATAGGTAGCCAGCGAGGATATTTCCAGGAACACAAACACATTAAAGATATCGCCGGTCATACTCATGCCAAGCAGGCCAAGAAAACATAGCAGATAGGCCGCATAGAAGAGGGGCTGTTTGTTTTCCGGAATATCGGCCGGAACGCTGTACCAGGCATAGATAGCGACCAGGGTGCCGACAATGCTGATGATGACGGCCATCAGCGCATTCAGGCCGTCAATTTCATAGGCAATGCCCCATGGTGGTGCCCAGCCGCCGAGCTCATAGTGAATCAGACTGCCGCTGATAACATCACCCAGAATGCCCAGTGACATGATCAGACACAGGGCCATGACTGTCATCACTATCGCCCAGGATGAGCGCCCGCCAGGCAGCAGAGCCGTCACCGGTGCGGCCAGCAGCGGCAGTACCACCATTAAAATAACGGAATGCTGACCTACCATTCCTCAGTCTCTTCGCTGCTTTGCAGCTTATCTTGAAACAGCAGTTCATCTTCTTCCACGGTATGATAGGTCTCACTGATGCGTACCACAAAGGCGAATGCCAGTGCCGTTGTCGCAACGCCCACCACAATGGCAGTCAGCATTAAAACCTGCGGCAGTGGATTGGAATAGATCGTAAAGCCCTCTGCCGCAATGGGCGCAGTGCCATCTGTGACCACGCCCATACTGATATACATGAGAAATACGCCGGCCTGCAGGATATTCAGTCCGGCAATTTTTTTAATCAGATTGGTATGGCTGATGATGGTGTAAAGGCCGATCATCATAATGACAATGGTGGCCCAGTAGTTGTAATGGGATACCCAGTGACTGCTGATGTAATCAATCATGCTGCTTTTCTATACCTGCGTCCTGTGTTGTCAAAGGCCGACCAGCGAAGGAATCGAAGATCAGCAGCATGGTCGCGGCCACGGTAAAACCAACGCCCAGCTCGACCAGGATGATACCCATGTGCTGACCATGAACCGGTGTATCGGCAAGCACGCTGTAATTAAGAAACTCGCCACCCATGAACAAGGCTGCCACACCCGTGCCGGTATAAAGCAGCACTCCCAGACTGGCAATGAGTTTCAGGACAGGCCGGGGTATTGCTTTATCACCGGCTTCAAGGCCAAAGATCAGGCGATACAAAATCAATGCACTGCTGAAAATTATACCTGCCTGAAATCCGCCGCCCGGGCTGTAATCGCCATGGAACTGTACATAAAGCGCGAACAGGATAATTAATGGAATGAGCATCTTGGCTACAATGCGCAGGATGATATTGTCTTTCATGGGGTATCCCCGTCACGGTGCTCGCGCCGTCCGTCACCAAGCAATAACATCACACCGATGCTCGCTGCAAAGATCACAACTACCTCGCCCAGTGTATCAAAGCTGCGGTAGCTGGCCAGCACAGCGGTAACCATATTGGGGACGCCGGTTTCATTACGGGCTTCGGCGATGTAGTGGTCAGCGACATGTCGATGTGCCGGTGCATTTATATCACCCATCAGGGCAATGTCATGTACCCCATAAAGCAGGGCACCACCGGTCAGCAGCACAATGATTAACGGTCGCCACTGCAATCGGGCTGTATTTTTTGCATAATGGGTCCGGGTCAGTGTCAGCGTTACCAGCAGTAACACGGTTGATACTCCAGAACCGACCGCTGCCTCGGTAAAGGCGACATCCGGCGCATCCATGACCATGAACAGGCCGGCCGTCAACAGGCTGTACAGGCTTAATATCATCGCCACGGCCAGCATGCGGCGCAGTCGCAGTATGGTTGTTGCCATGGCTATCAGAAACAACAGCAGCAGCATATTGATAGCAATATCAATATCAATCATGGGCATCACCCTTTGTCGATTGGTCTTTGCTCCACGGTTTGATTTTATGTTGCCAGGCACCGTTGCCCAGTGAAAAGCTGGAAGCCGGGGAGGTGAAAAACAGAAAGGCATAAATAAAAAGCAACTTAACGCTTTCAAATGACCAGCCGGACTGCAGACCCAGGCCGAGCAGGATGAGTGAGGCACAGCCGGTGTCAGTGACACCGACGGCATGCAGGCGGGAATAGACATCCGGAAAACGCAGCAGGCCGATTCCCCCGATGATACCGAGCGCCCCGCCGGTGACAATTAAAACCCAACTCAGAATGTCAATCATCATCCGGCTCTGACGAATAAAACTCCTCCCGCTCCACCATGCGTAATGCTGCCAGTACCCCAAGCCAGTTCAGCAGGGAATAAAGCAATGCAATATCCAGCACATCGGGGCGGCCGGAAAGAAAGGCAAAGACCGCGACCAGCAATACGCTCTTGGTGCCGAACATGTTGACGGCAAGGATGCGGTCGAAGACAGTCGGGCTGGCAACAGCACGCACGACGGCCAGTGCCATACTGATCAATATGGTGACTGCTGCTACGACAAACAGGGTCATGGCTGCTTCTGTGTTGGTGGTATGACATGCCCGGTTTCTGGCACGATGGATGCCAGATAACCGCGTTTAAGCTCCTCCGCCCCTTCTTCGGAGAGTGCATGTACGATGATAGCCCCCGGCTCGACCTCAATGCTTGCGGTGCCCGGTGTCAGGGTGATGGCATTGGCATATATCGCCTTTTCCAGATCTGTTTGATGGGCATCAGGAACAGAGAACACTGTCGGACTGATCGGACGAATACCAAGGATTCTCAATGTGACATCGATGTTCGCACGGGCGATTTGAATTTGCAGTAAAAACCAGAAGCGGGGTAATAAAAAGATCAAATGAAACGGATAGCTTTCGCGATCTATCACGCCCATGCGCCGCGCAATGATCAGTGTCAGTATGACGGAGGCCGTGCCGAAACCGAGCATCAGTGGTTCAAAATGAGTAGAGAGCAGCAACCAGAGTATTGCCAGGGTAAGCCCCATGCTGATGGTATGTATCATTCCTGAGTTCACAGCATATCCAAACAGAAAACGGTCGCAATCATACCATCTGATTTCAGGAATTGTAATCCTCCTGAAAAAAGCAGTGAATCATTCACTTTGAGCACTGATCTCCTGTTGCCGGTTTTCATGGATTTTCCCGTTTACTTTTCAAAGATAAACTTTTCGACCTCATTGAAAAAACGCTCAATGCGAAATGATTGGGCAAACTCTCTTTGCTTTTTTAAAATTTTTTCATCTTCCTCCGAAAACATTTTGTTAATTCGCTCAATCCAGATGCTCTCCTCTAAAGGCAGTAGATTCTCTTCCAGATTTGATTCCAGGAGTCCGGTGTTATTGGCCGATAAAACATAACAATTACTGGCCGCAGCCTCTACCGGAGGCAATCCAAACCCTTCATACAGTGACGGAAATAGAAGAATTTTACTTTCCTCAAGGTACTTTTTTTTGTCTTCTTCCGAACATCGTTCTATGACGGAAGCTTTCAGGTTATGTGCTTTAATAAAAGCAGCATCCTGTGGGGAAATTTCCCCGATTCTTAGCAGTTTTTTATCGTTAAAATGTTTTAGTATCTGCAAAATAAACTTGAAATTTTTGTTCCTGGCATTCCTTGCGATATGAATAAAATCATATTGCTTTTGCCTCTTTTGGAGTGACTCAAAAAATATTTCATTGATGCCGCCATATATCACTTTATTTTGCGGTATTTGATATTGGTGATAAAAGTCAGTAAATTCTTCCTTCGCAAATCTGGAGATAAATACCAGTTTGTTGGCTTTCAAGGAGCACTTGAATATAAGTTTCCAAAAAATTCTTTTCCAGGAAACTTCATATGTCAGACCTGCCCAGTCATGTATGATGGCCGCTTTTTTTTTGGCATTGCTGTTTATAAGGGCCTTCATCAGGATGGGTTCATGGGTCAATGCACAATCAAACTCTTTTTCATTTTTATAAAAAAGTACTCTCGATAATCTTTTGAGAAATGATTTTGAATATAAATCAACATATTCAACCTGATAGTTCTCTTTTTGTTCAAAGTATTTTTTTTGAAGATACGCATAGGTTTTCATCGACATCGTACTTTGATATATGCTTAATATCAGAATTTTCCTAACTTTTTTATCCATAGTATTATGTAGCTTACCAGATTCCTGAAAATCACGATCTGGTACTATAATTCAACAAGCGATGCGTCGAACACAGGCCCGTCAACACAGACACGCTTCATGGCATAGCCGCTGTTATCCCTGATTTTGACGACGCAGCCGGCGCAGCCACCAACAGCGCATGCCATATATTCTTCAAGTGACATTTGACAGGTAATAGAATATTTTTCGGCAAGCCTTTGGCAGGCATACAGCATCGGCCGAGGGCCGCAGCAGAACATTTCTGTCATATTGATTTGTGAGCTGGTCAGGGTTTGCAGAAACTGGTCAGCCATTTTTGTTACGTAGCCATTATAGCAGCCAGTCAGGCCATTCAGGCTGGCCAGTCGGCATGTTATTGAAATACTTTCCAAATCATTGATTGTATAAAGGGTATCGATGCCGGGCATATCCAGAACAGACTCCATCAAGGTGAATGGAAACGGTGACTCCGAACCCATGAAGGCATAAGTTGTCTGGCTATCATCCGGGTGTTGCTGATGTATGGTTTCTGCGGTGAAGATCAGCGGCGGAATACCGACGCCGCCGCCTATTAATATGCGTATGGGCTTTTCCTCATGCAAAACAAAGGGACTGCCGACAGGGCCGAGCAGACTGAGAGTGGTGCCAGCCGACTGTTTGGCGAGTAGAGCTGTACCCTGACCGACTTCCCTGTACAACAGATCAATGTAACCCTCCTTCGGTCGAGTGCGCATGATTGACAGTGGTCGCCTGAGAGGCAAAGAGCGGTCACACTGCAAATGAACAAACTGCCCATGGATGGCTTTGCTGGCACACTGCGGGCAATGCAGTCGCAGAGTATGCTGACAATCGTCATGGTGAAGCTGAGATATGACTGTGGCATCCTCCATATATATGGTATCGCGCCAGGCGGGATGTTGGGTGGGGTTTGTCATGCCGGGTTAGTCGCGTTGATAGCAGAGCCTGCCGGCCAGCAGCGTATGACTGATCCTGCCGGTAAAGGACCAGCCATTGAAGGGAGAATTTTTGCCCCGGCTCAAGCCCTGGTCGGTCTGATAAATCCACTCGGGCTCAGGATCCAGAATGGCGATATCGGCGACATGGCCGGGAGACAGCTGGCCGGATGTTTTACCGACGATGCTGGCCGGATGACAGGTACAGCAACTGATCAGGGTTTCCAGCGGGACAATGTCATCGGTAGCCAGCTTCAGAACAAGGGGCAAGAAAGCATCCATGGTGCTCATACCGGGCTCTGTTTCTGCGAATGGAGCGAGCTTGGCGTCCGTCTCATGTGGTTGGTGATCTGAACAAATAGCGGAGATAGTACCGTCGATGACGCCCTGTCTCAGTGCGTCGCGGTCTGATTCGGAACGCAGCGGCGGCAACACATGCAGATTGCTGTCAAAGCCGATGATATCGTTTTCAGTCAAAAAAAGCTGATGTGCAGCGACATCGGCAGTAATGGGCAGGCCATGTCGCCGGGCATCCTCGATAAGCCTGACTCCCTGGGCTGTGGACAAACGGCAGAAATGTGCTTCGACGCCGGTTATCTCAATCAGGGCGAGGTCACGGGTAATAGAAATAATTTCGCTGGCAGCCGGAATTCCTGCCAGCCCCATGCGGGATGCGACACGCCCCTCATGCGCACAACCATGGTGAGCAAGATACCCCTCCTGGGCGTACAGAAAGACCTTCATGCCATGACTTGCGGAATAATCCATGATATTCCTCATCATGCGGTGATCAGAGACCGGCAGGCCGGCGTTACTGACAGCCGGGCAACCGGCATCTCTAAGAGCGGCGATCTCGCTTAATTTTTCCGACTTCAGGCCGACTGTCGCGGCGCCCAGAGTGAATATGCGGGGTGTTATGTGACAGTCGGACTTTTGCTGAATCAGATCGATGACCGCCGGGCTATCGATCACCGGTTCGGTATCTGGCGGGATACAGACCGAAGTCACCCCGCTGGCCAATGCGGCACGGGACTCATGGTAGATATCGGCCTTGTGCTCATGTCCCGGCTCTCGAAAGCGGGCACACAGATCCGTCAGACCGGGCATGACCCATTTACCGGTGGCATCGATGATATGATCGCCGCTGACAGAACCCTCTTCGGGGCAGTTTTGGCAGATCAGGCCATTGTCATCGATATACAGGTCACGGACAGCATCTACATGGCTGGCCGGGTCGATGACACGGCCATTACGGATGATGCGGATACTGGTTGATAAAGTCATGGGGTTGTCGGGGTTCGGGCCAGTGCCATGGACATGACAGCCATACGGATGGCGATGCCATGGCTGACCTGCTCAAGAATGACCGACTGCGGGCTGTCGGCGACAGACGAAGACATCTCCACGCCCCGATTGATAGGGCCGGGGTGCATGACCAGCGCATCCGGTTTGGCGATCTGCAACCGATCCCGCGTCAGGCCATAATGATGATAATACTCATACTCACTGGGCAGATGTCCCGACTGCATACGCTCATGCTGCAAGCGCAGCATAATAACGACATCGACATCCCTCAGACCATCCTCAAGATCATAAAAAACCCGGACACCGAATGACTCGACATCAACAGGCAACAATGTTCGGGGGGCGATGACCCGCACTTCCCCGGTCAACAGAATATTGAGTGCATGAATTTGCGAGCGGGCCACTCGTGAATGCAGTATATCGCCCACGATAGCCACGCACAGCGAACCGAAGTCCGGTTTATGGCGCCGGATTGTGAATACATCGAGTAGAGCCTGCGTGGGATGGGCATGGCGACCGTCGCCGGCATTGACAACACGGATATGAGGGGCGACATGCTGAGCGATAAAATGGGCGGTGCCGCTATGAGAATGCCGCACTACAAACATATCGACATACATAGCCTCCAGGTTTCTCAGCGTATCGAGTAAAGATTCCCCCTTCAGTGTTGCGGCGCTATCCAGAGCGATATTCAACACATCGGCGGAAAGGCGTTTGGCAGCCAGCTCAAAAGTGGTTCGAGTACGGGTACTGGGTTCAAAAAACAGATTGGCGATGGTTTTGCCTCTTAGCAGAGGAACTTTCTTGATACTGCGGACAGTGACCCCGGTCATGGATTCAGCGGTATCGAGAATAGATACCAGCATCTCATACGGCAGCCCTTCTACGGTCAGAAAATGTTTCAGATCACCGGACGCATCCAGTTGTAACGAAAGACTCATGGCAGCCTGACCACCTCCAGGCTGAGTGGAGAAGGGCCGGACAGCTTGATCTGCTCATTATCCTGCAATTTGACTGTATCGCCTGCGCAATCGGCGGTGACAGGTAACTGCCGTCCGTCACGCTGTATCAGCACAGCCAGCAGCACGGAGGCGGGGCGGCCATAATCAAAGATCTCACTGAGTGCGGCGCGGACTGTGCGTCCGGTATAGAGCACATCATCAACCAGAATGATATGCCTGCCATCGATATCGAAAGGGATGCGGGACGGACGGACCTCAGGATGGAGGCCGACATGTGAAAAATCATCACGGTAAAAAGATATATCCAGCGTACCCAGAGGCAGCCTCCCCGGCAGTTGCTGTTGCAAATGCTCGGCGACCCACACTCCGCCCGTATGTATGCCGATAATAGCGGAATCCGGACAGCAGGGCAGGCGATCAGTCACAGACCGGATAAGATTTTCCAGAGCTGCACTGGCACAATACTCAGGGCTGGCTGTCATGGCAATCGAACCAGGTTTGCAGGATCACAGCGGCGGCTGCATCGTCGAGAGGACGCATTTTTCTGTGTTTAATCCGGGAGCATCGATCTCTGGCAGCATACGAACTCAAACGCTCATCAACACGATAAACAGGCAAATGAAACCGTGCCTCCATATCGGAGGCGAAGCGACTGACACGGCGTATAAAAGGAGTAACTGTGCCGTCCGCGGTGCGGGGCATACCCACCACAAGCCCGCAGGGCTGCCACTCCTGAACAAGCTGTTCGATACGGAACCAGTGCCTGCCGCCGTTGACAGATATGACCTCGACCGGATTGGCAGAGCGGGTAACTGACTGACCGCCAGCGACACCCAGACGCTTTTGACCATAATCAAAAGCCAGATAAAAGCCGTTTGGAGAAAGAGGTTTTGCAGTGGGTTCAGGCATGGCCTGCTTGAAGAGACATCTGCGACAGATCAATGCCAATCAACTGTGCGGCCTGTTGCCAGCTCCGGGTACAATCCGGCTGAAAGATAATATCCACATCAGCCGGAGCAGACAGCCAGGCGTTTTCAAGTATCTCATCCTCCAATTGCAGAGGCCCCCAGCCGGCGTAACCCAGCAAAATGAGAAACCGGTCCGGCCCTCTGCCCTCACTGATAGCCTCCAGAATATCGATTGAAGTAGTGAGGGTCAGCTCCGGGGTAATGGCCACAGAAGCGGCCCACTGCTCCGTGCCGTCATGCAATACAAACCCACGTTCACGCTCTACTGGTCCGCCGAAATAGACCGGGTTATCGCCATTGAGAATTTTTTTGTTGTGCCCGATATTGGCCTGCTCGAACAAATCCTGAATGGTGATATGGATAGGGCGATTGATGATAAGTCCCATGGCACCTTTTTCACTATGGTCGCAGATATAGCTCACCGTATGGTCAAAATGAGGATTAACCATGGAAGGCATGGCGATCAAAAAATGATTTGCTAAAGATGTCTGCTCGACCATGGACACAGTATCCTGTTTACGACGGGCAAAGGCAAGAGCTGGAATAGTAGAAATTCACAAAAACGGCAGACTTTGCGGATTCAGATACCACCAGTGACCAGAGTGATCTGATGACCCTGGTGGGTATCATTTTCAGGCGGATATATTGTGTATGCCTGCATTGTAGATAAGCTGCGTGCTGCGTTTTTGATGCTACAGAACGCCGTCCGGTAGCTGATCAGTGTTGATGCCTTCGTCTTCCAGCATAATAGGAATGCCATCTTTAACCAGATAAATCGTTTTCCCCGATTCGGTGATGAGTCCTTCCTGTATTTCGTCATTCAGGGTGTCCCCTGCGATGTTACGCACCCGACCCTGGCTGAGTTCGGCATTGAGTGCCTTCAGTTGTACCGCGGTCAGATGGTTCACAGGTGATTTGGTCACCGGACAACACAGAATTTCAAGTAGCTTTCCATCGATGGTCATGGCCTGTCTCCTGGGGTTTTGATCGGCTGTATGGCTGTTTATTGTAATGACTATGCACCTTGACGGCAAACTTTATGTTTCGTTGGCAATTCCATGTGGTACATGACCGGTGGTAATGTGCTGTGAGGCCGACTCAATGTTCTGATGCTGGTCGTCGAAAAAGATGTCTGCTCCGAAAGTTTTCAAAAATTCGCTTTTGTCCATGCCGGCCAGAAACAATGCTTCGTCAATGCGGATGTTCCATGCTCGAAGTGTCAGTATGACCCGCTTGTGTGTCGGTGCAGCGCGGGCTGTTACCAGTGCAGTACGAATCGGTGCCTTGTCGGCCGGATATGCCGATTGAATGCCATGCAGTGCCGCCAGAAAATTTTTGAATGGTCCGCCGGATAACGGGGTTTTCTCGGCGGCCACTTCGCTCTCGGTAAAGGCCTGCAGGCCGCTTTCCTTGAATACCCGCTCCGCTTCATCGGAAAACAATACCGCGTCACCATCAAACGCCAGACGCAGTTCGTTGCCGTTGTTTTGGTTGTTACCGGCAATGGTCGCTGCCGCATAACCGGCACTCAGTGCTTTTTTGACATCTTCCGGGTCGGTTGATAAGAATAAATGTGCTCCAAAGGCGGATACGTACTCATAGGGACTGCGGCCACTGGTAAATACCGCCCGGATGATTTTCAGACTGTGGTGCTGAATGGAGTTAAAGACCCGTAACCCGGTATCGGCACTGTTGCGGGACAGCAGGATGACTTCTACCATTGGATGGTCTGGATCACGGTCGTTAAGGGCCAGTAGTTTACGTACCAGAGGAAAGGCGGAGCCGGGCTTTAGCACTTCGTCTTCGTGTTCAATCTGGTATTTGCAGTAGGCCTCGATACCCTGATTTCTGAATATCTCGTGGCTTTCATCAAGGTCAAACAGTGCTCTGGATGAAATTGCGACAACCAGTTTGTTATTCAGGTCAACTTTCATGGCCGATACATCAGTCGGCCTGTTGCATGGGTATCGGTCAGGCAGTAGCCCTGTTCCTCTACCATTTCGTACCATTCTCCTGCAACCTGGATGTCCTGCTTTACACCAAGTCCAAGTTCGTGGAAGAAGCCAATTTCATTCTGTGCATCGACATCGCCCTGCAGGGCGGCTTTTTCGTACCAGCCTGCGGCCTGTACAAGGTCTTTTTCAACGCCCAGGCCATAACGATACAGCACTGCCATGAATAACTGCGCCTCGGCGTGTCCGTTGTCGGCCAGCGGCAGCCAGTTTTCATGGGCCTGCTCATAACGGTGTTCCGCAAAGGCTGTTATGCCTTTTTCCAGTTGTTCGTGCAGCGGGTTTGACCATGCCGATACCGGCTGGATCAGCAGAAAGATAGATAGCAGGGCGCATCGCCTGTTCATTTTTCGTTCGCCTCTTGTTGCCATATCTGTGCCATTCTGGCCAGTTTTAGTATCAGTAGCATGATGCCCGATGAGTGCAGCAGCAGGTCAAAAATGTCAATGGGTTTTGTCAGATTGCCATTTGTCAGCATACGGATTTTTTCGATTAGATGCGGTTCTGGAAACAGGGGAGCAAGTCCCAGCATCACAGCTACCACTATTATCATTGTTAAGGGTATGGAGTCGAGAAATTTCAATATATTGCGGCCCGCCATGCCTGCCTGGATAGTAAAGGGTGTTGTGTGAACATCGCGTGGCGTTTCTGCCGTCAGCGATTCCATAGCGACATGCTCTCATTAAGTATGGGGATAAGCAAGAAGGGCACAAAGCCGGCGACAGCCCGCTCGCATGTGCAGTTACTGAGCAACGGGATGGTTCCGGTGAAAACCTCTAGTTTTTTGTAGTTCATTTTTCTGTCGCACCAGCCACAATGGTCAGGTTCATTGGAGGCGGATGTCCATTTCAGCTCATACACACAATACGGATACGGTAATGCTTATGCGCACAAATAACGGCTTTTCTCTGGTTGAGATCATCATAACCCTGGCGATAGCGTCGATTATTATTTCTGCTGGTGTCCCGGCCTTGACCGGGTTTGTCGAGAAAAACAGGATAGCCACTGCAACCAATACGGTAGTGCTTGCCTTGAATCTTGCCAGAAGTGAAGCAATTAAGCGCAGAGTGCAGGTGACCATGAGACGTGGCGGTAGCACTCAAAGGGTCTGGGAGGAAGGCTGGTCTGTTTTTACGGATAATAACGGCAATGGGCAGCAGGATCCGGGAGATATGCTGCTGACCACATTTCCGGGGTTGGCACATGGCTATACGCTGCGCACAGGTGGCAATTTCAGGGACTGGATTGCTTACCTGCCTACGGGTGTATCCAGATCCGGTAATGGACTGGGTAATGATACTTTCAGGGTCTGTCCACCTGACGGCGATGCCAGTAAGGCCAGCAGGGTCGTTGTCAATCAGACCGGTCGTCCAAGGTTAAGAAAAATACCCACGACATGTCCCTAGCCATCTCCGCACAGGGCCTTGGGTACCGGTGTTCTGTGGGCTAGTCATTCTATTTTCTCGGGTGCATTCGGAGCCTCTTTGCCAGATGGTTTTGTCATGCAGCCGTTGCCATCACAGTTGAGCGGCGAATATGAATCTGTCGGTACGGGGTTGTCTCGGCAGGTGCGCGAGGTGTTATGATCTCTATTGGAGGCACCCTGATTTTTATTGCTTAACCGCGACCGAGATATGGATAACAAGGATCTGGAAACGAAGGGATTCGATACCCGTGCAGTGCGCTATGCGCAACAGCGTACCGGGGAGCGTGAGCATTCCGAACCTGTTTTTACAACATCCAGTTATGTTTTTGACAGCGCGGCTCATGCCGCAGCGGTGTTCGGGGGCGAACAAAAGGGCAATATCTATTCCCGATTCAGTAACCCCACGGTAACAGCCTTTGAAAAACGGCTGGCATCGCTGGAAGGTGGTGAAAGCTGTGTGGCAACATCATCCGGTATGTCGGCCATTCTGTCCACGATTATGGCTCTGTTGCAATCAGGCGATCATCTGATTGCGTCCCGCAGCCTGTTTGGTTCAACCATACGGTTGTTTGATGTTTATCTGAAAAAATTCGGTATTGAAACATCCTATGTAACGCTTTCCAGTATGGAAGAGTGGCAGGCTGCTGTACGGCCAAATACGCGGATGCTTTTTGTCGAGACACCTTCCAATCCGTTGACTGAAATATGTGATATTGCCCGGCTGTCCGTTCTTGCTCAGCGCCATAACGCCATTCTGGTGGTCGATAACTGTTTTTGTACACCGGCCCTGCAAAGACCACTACAACTTGGGGCCAATATTGTCATACATTCTGCTACCAAGTATCTCGACGGTCAGGGTAGGGCGGTGGGTGGTGCCGTCATCGGCAATCAGGAGCAGGTCGGCAATCAGATTTTTTCCTTTTTGCGCACCGCAGGACCGACCATGAGTCCATTCAATGCCTGGATATTCAGCCGTGGGCTGGAGACCCTTTCATTGCGGATGAAGGCGCACAGTGAATCGGCGATCCAGATGGCTGACTGGTTGAGCGAGCACCCTCGTGTGACGCATGTATATTACCCCGGCTTGAAAACACACCCGCAATACGCTCTGGCGAAAAAACAGCAGTCTGCTGCTGGCGGCATTATCGGCTTTAAGGTTGATGGCGAACAGGAGGCCGCATGGAAGGTGGTGGATGGCCTTAAACTCATGTCGATCACGGCCAATCTGGGTGATGTGAAAACAACCATCACCCATCCGGCTACCACAACCCATCACAGAATAACCGCCGAACAACGGGCCTGCTCCGGTATTACCGATAATCTCCTGCGTATTTCCGTTGGACTGGAAACGATTGATGATTTGATTGACGATCTGGACAGGGCACTGGCCTGATGAAGGGTTTCATTGGGCAGATTGCTGTATCAGGCAGATGTTTTGAATAAATACTGGAATATAGATATTGATATGTTATATTCGATAGATTTTTCCGGGGCGATGGCTTCATCCCACAGACGGCGTACTTCGCATTCGTCGCCCCGATATTGAGGGACTTCCATGTCCCTCGACCGCTCCCAACAAGCAGCCAGCTTGTCAACAAGAGTATTATCGGACAGATCAGGTAAACGAATAGTTGTCAAAGCATCAGGACTATAATTTGGAAACGCCAACTTCTTTCCTGGATTGCGTAATAGCTGCAATCTCCCCACCGTCGAATTGAGAAAGACGGCCGCCGCCTTTGCCTGCGCGAACAACTCGAAGGCGAGCCGTTTGAAGTTATCGGTGCAGCCATTGACCATGCCGAATCCGTACAGGATTTTGTTGACGAAATCGGCGTGCAATACCGGATCCTGCTTGCTGAACTCGAAGGGCTGACCATCATATGGGAGTATGGTAACCCTGCCCTATACCGTTGTCATTGACCGAAATCAGAAGATCATCAAAACCTTCCGCACCGATGCTTTCTGACTCGGTGGTTGTGGTGCGTTGAAGGGCAGTGACGGGATTCTAAATAAGCCTCGCTTGTCAGGTGGGAAAGC
>JAJDYQ010000094.1 GCA_022825085.1 Gammaproteobacteria bacterium | reverse complement strand
GAATGTCAAAGCCCGTCATTCCTGCGAAAGCAGGAATCCAGTTTTGATGTATCGGAATGACAGTGCCCCGGCCAGGATGGATTCCTGCTTTCGCAGGAATGACAGAGGCACGGCCAGGAATGACAGAGGAGGGTATGCAGTGACACGAGGCAACATACAAGGTTTCTGCTTTAACGAAATAATGCTTCTCAAAAAGTTGGCTGATCAATATCGCACGCAAAAGCTGCTATCTGGTGAATGGCATGTCAAGACTGGATCCCTGGTCAAGCCAGGGATGACGGGGGCGCAACCAGGGATGACGGGGCGCAGTCAGGGATGACGGGGGCAGTCAGTTCAGGGAGGACGAATGTCAAAGCCCGTCATTCCTGCGAAAGCAGGAATCCAAAGGAAACGGCCATCACACGCGAAAAGCAAATAAAAAAATGGAAGCGTCAAATGCACCGGCGGCCAGCGGTCTGGATCGGTTGTTATCGGACTCCCTGACCCATGCGCTGCAAGAAGACCGTACTCAAGCTGCCGAGGTGTCGAGCCGCTGGACTTTGAAAGGTGAGTGGGGCTTTGCCCTGTTGGACGATGCCACCGGCATCCCCTATGCCAGTCTGTCGGCATCGGATGCCAAACGCGACCTGACCCTCGGCTGGCGTCTGTTATCCAATCCGGCCGGCCTGAAGTCGAAGCTGGATATCAAGGCCATCCGCCGCGAGCAGGATAATAATGATCAAAATCATGGCATTGGCGCGGAATTAGAGCTATACTGGTAGTCGTCTGTAACCGGCATTACCTCTTTTGCCGGTTATTGCGGGGTCGGATTCCCATCCTGTCATTTCTTCCGGCCCCGCTTTTTTAACGCAATTCCCTCGCTGTTTTTGGTCAATATCCGGCTCACGCCACTAATGGGTTTGGTCCCAGTTATCACCGATTCCTGACTCGACCAGCAAAGGCAGTGACAGCTCGGTCGCACTGCTCATCAGGGTGTTTATCTTTGCACATATTTCCTGAGCCGATGATTGCTCTACTTCAAATACCAGTTCATCATGCACCTGCATAATCATTCTGACCGGCGGATTTTCTTTTCTTATCCAGCCATGTATGGCAATCATGGCACGCTTGATGATGTCGGCGGCGGTGCCCTGCATCGGTGCATTGATTGCTGTACGTTCCGCAGCCTGACGACGCATGGCGTTACGTGCCCTGATCTCCGGTAGATAGAGTCGGCGTCCGTACAGCGTTTCTATATAACCATCGGCTGCCGCCTGTTTTTTCATGCGCTCCATAAATTCCAGCACGCCGGGATACCTGCCGAAGTAAGAATCAACATACGCCTGCGCTTCATTACGACCGATATTAAGCTGTCTGGCCAAACCAAAAGCAGACATGCCGTAAATTAATCCGAAGTTGATGGCCTTGGCGGCGCGTCTTTCATCGGCACCTACTTCATTCAGTGTCAGCCCGAAAACCTCTGCGGCAGTCGCACGATGTATGTCCTCTCCCCTCCGAAAGGCATGTACCAGACCTTCATCCTGCGAGAGGTGCGCCATGATTCTCAGCTCAATCTGGGAATAGTCTGCCGCAATCAGAACATGATTTGCCGGCGCGATAAATGCCTGCCGGATACGGCGGCCTTCTTCAGTGCGTATGGGGATGTTTTGTAGATTGGGCGATGCCGATGACAACCGACCGGTAGCCGCTACCGCCTGATGATAAGAGGTATGTACTCGACCTGTGTTTTTATCCAGTTGCAAAGGCAGCTTATCGGTATAGGTAGATTTCAGTTTGCTCAGGCTGCGAAATTCAAGTATCAGCCGGGGTAGCTCATAGTCATTTGCCAACTCCTGCAATATATCCTCGGCCGTGGAGGGCTGCCCTTTGGGGGTCTTTTTTATGACTGGCAGCTTCAGCTCATCGAATAGTATTTGCTGTAGTTGTTTTGGCGACCCCAGATTAAAGGATTGACCCGCTTCGTCATGCGCCTTTTGTTCCAGAGACAGCATACGATCTGCCAGCTCCTGACTCTGCCGATGCAGCAGGTCACTGTCAATCAGTACCCCGGTACGCTCCATGGAGGACAGTATCGGTATCAACGGAATTTCTATTTCATTCAGGACCGATAGTAATTTTCCGGTATCCCGCAACCTGCCACTCAGTATTTGATGAAGTTGCAGCGTAATATCTGCATCTTCCGCCGCATAAGGTGCCGCAGTTTCCAGAGGCACTTCATTAAATGTCAACTGTCTGGCTCCCTTGCCGGCAATGTCTTCGTAGCGAATGGTGCCGACTTCCAGGTATTTTTTCGCCAGTGAATCCATATCATGGCGCGTTGCCACGGAATTTAATACGTAGGACTCCAGCATGGTGTCATGTTGCATGCCTCGAAGCTCTATATCGTAATTGGCCAGAACATTCATATCGTATTTAATGTTCTGACCAATTTTGATTCGGGTTTCATCTTCAAGAAGGGGCTTTAGCTGTGCCAGTACCCATTCGCGCTCAAGCTGGGACGGGGCACCCGGATAATCATGGCCCATCGGAACGTAGGCAGCTTCGTGCAACCTGATGGCAAATGACACGCCGACAATTTCTGCCTGCATATAATTCAGGTCGTCCGTTTCTGTGTCGAAGGCAAACGCATCGGCTTCTTGCAGACGGGTCAACCATCGGCCAAACTCTGCCTGCGACAGGATGGTTGTGTACTCTCTCTCCTGTTCGGCTTTGCCTGATTCATCGACCCTGTCCTCACTTTCCGTGAACTGACTGATGCCGGCACTGAATTCAAAGCGTTCGACCAGAGAGCGCAGTGCGGATAAATCCATATCTGTTCTTAGTAGCGATTCCGGTGTGTCCGCCAGCCGAACATCCGTTTTAATGGTGACCAGTTGCCGTGAAAGCGGCAGAAATTCCAGTGAATCCCGCAGATTTTGCCCTACCCTGCCCTTAAAGTTTTCAGCATCCGCCATAATGGCATCCAGCGTCTGGTATTGCTCCAGCCATTTGATGGCTGTCTTTGGGCCAACCTTGGGTACTCCGGGAATATTGTCCGTCGTATCACCAATCAGTGCCAGATAATCAATCATCTGGTCGGGCCGTACTCCGAATTTTTCCAGTACGCCGGCTTCGTCCATATATGTGTTCGACATGGTATTGATCAGGCTAACCTCGGAATTGACCAACTGTGCCATGTCTTTGTCACCGGTTGAAATCACTGTTTGCAGGCCTTGCCTGCACGCCTGCACAGCAAGTGTTCCAATAACATCATCCGCCTCTACCCCCGGAACGATGAGCAGCGGCAACCCCATGGCGCGTACAAATTCATGTATCGGCTCTATCTGTACGCCCAATTCATCCGGCATGGGCGGACGATTGGCCTTGTATTGGTCATACAGTTCATCGCGAAAGGTCTTGCCTCTGGCGTCAAAGACAATGCCGACATGATCCGGCCGCCATTCCTGCAGGGTCTTTTGCAGCATATTGATCACACCGCGAATGGCACCGGTGGGTTCTCCCCCGGAGGTACTCAACGGCGGCAGTGCGTGATAAGCCCTGAACAGGTAAGAGGAACCATCCACCAGCAGCAGGCGTTTGTTGTGTTTTTTCTGTTCTTTATTGGTCATGTCTGCTGTTCGGAGTACACTGTGATGAAATATCGCTGTTTATAATGCCTGAATCAGTATCGCAACCGAAATACTCCATGAATACAGATAACAATAACCTGCGGCCCCGCCCGGCCAGTAAAGATACCCTGACCCGTCAGTCCTGGAAAATATTTCAGATCATGGCTGAGTTCGTGGAAGGCTTTGAGAGCCTGTCCGGTATTGCGCCCTCAGTCAGTATCTTTGGCTCCGCAAGAACCAGGCCCGATAATCCATACTATCAACTGGCCGAGGAAATAGCACGGCTGCTGTCCGATGCGGGCTTTTCTGTCGTCAGCGGCGGTGGCCCCGGCATCATGGAAGCCGCCAATAAAGGGGCCTACGAAGGCAGTTCCCCCAGCATTGGCCTGAATATCCTGTTACCCCAGGAGCAGAGTGGAAATCCGTATCAGGATATCGCGCTCAATTTTCGCCACTTTTTTTCGCGCAAAGTGATGTTTGTTAAATATGCCTCGGCCTATGTTGTCCTGCCCGGCGGATTCGGCACTCTGGATGAGCTGGCCGAAATCCTGACCCTGGTGCAGACCGGCAAGACACGGCGCATTCCTATCATACTGGTGGGATCAAAATTCTGGGGTGGCCTTGTTGGCTGGATGAAAAGCACTCTGGTTACCGAGCACACTATCAGCGAAGATGATCTGGATTTATTCCGTATCATTGACGAACCCCGTCTGGTAGTAGATGCTATCTTCAAGCATTATGAGCATCGCGGATTTGAACCCACGGTTGCAGAAACGGAAAAAATGCTGCATCTTTAGGTGAACAGGAATAAATTAATGTTATTGAATACACAACGATTGCTGCCGGCACTGCTGCTGTCATTCATCACCGGTATGGCTTACGCCCAGCGCCCGGATAATCTGGAACCGGTGCCGGAGCCACCTCCGTCACCACGCGGCGTGCAAAGCGGTGAAGCCATCCCGCTGGGTGAACCCCAGATCACCATCTTCCGCCGCGGCGAAAATCTTATAAAAGAATATCGCCTGAACGGTCATCTGTATGCCATAAAAATTACACCCGACGGCAGTGCTCCCTATTATCTAATCGATATGGACGGCGACGGTCACATGGAAAAGCAAATCCTCGACAATGATAATGCGCAGGTCGTGGTGCCCATGTGGGTGTTGTATCGCTGGTAGGCGGCTGTTCGACCACTCAGTCAGACCATCGATCAGGCAGCCTGCCCCCTTGTAACCGATGCCGGGGGTTCCCCCGGAAAGACCCACCCTGTGATTCCTGTCGATTAGCTGGCAGGGTCGTCCAATACGGCGGCATACGACGCCATAAGGAACCGGAAACATAATCCCCAACTCAAAGTGCAGTTTGTGGTTGACTTGTATGTGAGTAACTGTTAGTATTCATTTTATTCCGAGGAGCGTTGCAATAACCTTCTGGTTGTCAGGCTCGGATTTTAATGCAACGGCGCTCATTTATGTTTTCACTCAACCGGAGACTATTTATGAGCACTGAAATCAATCCCGCTATTATCGATCCCGTTATCATCGATCAATCTGTTCTTGATTCGACCGACTTCAAGGTGGCCGACCTGTCACTGGCTGACTGGGGTCGTCGCGAAATCACCATCGCTGAATCTGAAATGCCAGCTCTTATGGCGTTGCGCCGCCAATACAGTGACCACAAACCACTGGCCGGGGCGAAAATTATCGGCAGTATCCACATGACGATCCAGACTGCCGTCCTGATTGAAACGCTGGTGAATCTGGGCGCCGAGGTGCGCTGGTCTTCCTGTAATATTTTTTCAACTCAGGACCACGCCGCGGCCGCGATTGCCGCTCGCGGTGTTGCCGTTTATGCCTGGAAAGGGCAAACCGTTGAAGAAGGTGAGTGGGCACTTGAGCAGACCATATTGAAGAATGGAAAACCCTGGACAGCCTGCAATATGCTGCTGGATGACGGCGGCGATCTGACCAATATGGTACATGACAAATACCCGCAAATTCTTGCCAGTGTCAATGGTATTACCGAGGAGACAACCACTGGCGTACACCGTCTGCTGGAACGCCTGGAAAACGGCACCCTGAAAGTACCCGCAGTTAATGTGAACGACTCTGTAACAAAGGCCAAAAATGACAATAAGTATGGCTGCCGCCATAGCCTGAACGATGGTATCAAGCGTGCCACTGATCACCTGCTTGCCGGCAAAAAGGCCTTATGTATCGGCTATGGCGATGTCGGCAAAGGTTCAGCACAGAGTCTGCGGCAGGAAGGCATGATTGTCCGTGTCTCCGAAATTGACCCCATCTGCGCCATGCAGGCCTGCATGGATGGCTTCGAGGTGGTCTCACCCTATAAAAACGGCCTCAATACCGGCAGCACCGACGCGGTTGATAAGGCACTGCTTGGCACCACCGATGTGCTGGTCACAACCACAGGTAATATCAATGTCTGTGATGCCGCCATGCTCCAGAATCTCAAGTCAGGTGCCATCGTCTGCAATATCGGCCATTTTGATAATGAGATCGATACCCGGTTCATGCGTGATAACTGGAAGTTTGAAGAGGTCAAAAATCAGGTGCATAAAGTCTATCGATCGGGTGATGCGAATGACTATCTGATCCTTCTTTCAGAAGGCCGCCTGATCAATCTGGGCAATGCTACCGGCCACCCTTCGCGCATCATGGATGGTTCTTTCGCCAATCAGGTGCTGGCGCAGATTTATCTGTATGGGAAACAGTTTGCCTCAATGAGTGACGAGGATAAAGCAACTAACCTGACAGTCGAAGTGCTGCCGAAAAAGCTGGATGAGGAGGTTGCTGCCAATATGGTGGCCGGGTTTGGCGGCGTTATCACAAAAATGACCCCGCAACAGGCTGATTATATCAATAT
Source organism: Gammaproteobacteria bacterium (assembly GCA_022825085.1). GTDB lineage: Bacteria > Pseudomonadota > Gammaproteobacteria > JAJDYQ01 > JAJDYQ01 > JAJDYQ01. The sequence continues at coordinate 21,670 of JAJDYQ010000094.1, read as the reverse complement.
CAGCATTGATGGGCCGTTCAAATCCGATTCGTATAAATACTGATTGGTTCTTTCTGGAAATGGAAACAGTATCTATCAGTTTCGAGCTGTTCCCCCCTAAAACTGAAAAAGGTCGGGAGAATTTACGCCAGACAGTCCGCTCTCTGGGCGTATTTAATCCCGATTTTTTCTCGGTTACTTTTGGGGCGGGTGGCTCTACTCGTGACCATACGCGGGAAACCGTGCTGGAAATTCAGCAGCAATCCACATTCAATGCCACGCCGCACTTGTCCTGTATCGGTTCCACCCATGAGAATGCCCTCGAATTGCTTCGATGTTATAAGGATGCCGGTATCCATCAAATCGTCATACTTCGAGGTGACCGACCTTCAGGAATACTGGACATCGGCGAGTTTCATCATGCCAATGAGCTCGTGAGCTTTATCCGCGAACAAACTGGAGATCACTTCCATATTCAGGTGGCCGCTTACCCGGAAATGCACCCGGAAAGTAAAAGTTCAGCCAAGGATCTGGATAACTTCAAACGCAAGGTCAATGCCGGTGCCAACAGTGCCATCACTCAGTATTTCTATAATATGCACGCTTATCTGGACTTTGTTGACCGTTGTCATTCCACCGGCATTGATATCCCCATATTTCCCGGAATCATGCCCATCACTAACTATGAGCGACTGGCTCAGTTTTCTTCGATATGTGGTGCCGAGATCCCGCGCTGGCTGCACAATCGATTGCAGGATTTTGGAGATGATACTGATTCGATAAGGGCCTTTGGCATCGATTTTGTCTCACAGCTTTGTGAAGATCTACTGCGTCAGGGAGCACCGGGAATACATTTCTATACACTGAATCAGGCACAGGCAAGCACTGAAATAATGAAGAGAATCAACCTTTAACATATTTTTTTGTGGCTGATGCGTATTCCACGAATTTATACAACATCAAGCCTGACAGGTAAGGAACCAATCATTATATCCGGCCAGTCTGCCATTCATATTATAAAAGTGCTTCGTTTGCGACGCGGCGATAAGGTTTATCTATTCAATGGTTCGGGACTGGAGTGCAGAGCATTGATCAATACAGTCGAACATCACACGGTCGAGTTTTCTATCCTGGATTGCAAGGAACATGACCGTGAATCGCCACTATCCATTCATCTTGTCCAGTCAATATCAAAGGGTGAACGAATGGACTGGATATTACAAAAAGGTACTGAGCTGGGCGTATCATGTTTTACACCCGTTCACAGCAAACGTTCTGTCACAAAACTCGACTCAGGGCGTCTTCAATCGAGAATGGAACGCTGGAATAATATCATTATCCACGCCTGCGAGCAGAGCGGCAGAAATATTCTGCCAGACATTCGCCCTCCTGTCTCACTCGAAGCGGCCATTGAGTCGGTGTGTTCTGAAAACAGGTTTTTTCTGACCCCTGAAGGCGGCAGCAGATTTAATGAAATCAAATCCTGTACCAACATGGCTTTATTTATCGGCCCGGAAGGCGGCTTTGATAACAGCGAGTTACAGATTATGCAAAACAGCGGGATAATCGGGATTTGCATGGGGCCTCGTACCCTCAGAACAGAGACCGCTGCACTGGCCGCCATTACGGCAATCGGCACGCTCCATGGTGACCTGTAAAGTCTGCAAAAACCCGGTTGGATGAGGGTTTCGCTGTACTAAACCTCTGCCGATGAGGCGGTACTTTCCTGTGTAAAAACGCCATACTGACTCATCAACATTTCTTCAATCGCATCCAGATTCGGGATGCCGGCTATCTCTCCCTTTACCAGTACTTGATTGATAACCAGCGGAGAGTTGATGACAGCATTTTCTACGGCACTGATATTGTCGCTATTAAAGATCACAGGATGTGGCATCCCGAAAATCTGCAAGGCATAAAAAGGCATTCTTTCAATATCCCGGATTGACTTCATCACCAGAAAACGTCCACCAGCTTCAATAGTGTGACGTAATCCACCTGCTATTTCAAAAGCCATGGCAGGCAATCTGCGCTTTTGCCAATCAAGCGAACCCAGTAACCATCTCGGGGCATCTTTGTAGGCGACAGGCTTCAATGCTGTCACGATTTGCAGAATAACACTGTCAGGCACAGCAAGGTTAATACCTTCCAGCGGTACAATGAGACCACGAATCTGTCTTTGCTCTCCAGCCACTAATGATAGTCCCGCTTCTCTGCGAGCATTTTATTGACCTGCATAAGCAGGTCCACTTCCTGATAGGGTTTACCAAGATAGTGTTCAACACCAATGGCTTCGGCACGCTCTCTGTGCTTTTCACCAGTACGGGATGTAATCATCAGAATCGGAATGTTTTTATAGCGCTCATCGTTTTTGATATGAGTCGCGAGCTCGTAACCATCCATGCGCGGCATTTCAATATCAAGCAGCATAACATCAGGCATAGTTTCTTCCAGCAGCGCAATCGCTTCGACACCATCTTTGGCAGTCACCACTTCCATATCATGCCGTTCCAACAGGCGTGTGGTTACGCGACGAACTGTAATCGAGTCATCAACAACCATAATCCTGGCATTGATGCTTTGAGAAGATTCAACCGGCTGTTCCTTGTGAACTTCTGGCAGGCCATGAACCGCAGCCACCATCCGCACCAAAGCCGGGATATCAAGAATCAGCGCTACCCGTCCATCACCGAGGATGGTGCCACCTGCTATTCCATTGATCGAACCGACCTGGGTACCAAGTGGCTTTACCACAATTTCACGACGCCCGGTAATTTCATCAATGTAGAATGCAATACGATGACCGCCCGCCTTTACCAGTATGATAGCGGGCTTTGAGTCTTCATCATGTTTAGCCACCGGCCTCCCCAACACTTTTCCAAGTGATGCCACCTGATAGTCTTCACCACCATACTGATAGGTCATATCCTCATAAGACATTATCTCGTCAGCCTGCTCATAAGTCATTCTGGCCACGCCCTCAACACTGCCCAGGGGTATGGCATACAGATCACTGGCAATACCAATCAGTAGTGCCTGACTAATCGCCAGCGTGAATGGCAAGCGAATCGTCATGGTAGTTCCCCGCTCAAGCAGCGACTCGATCTTGAGCACCCCGCCTAACTGCCTGATTTCATTATTCACGACATCCATGCCGACACCTCGACCAGCAATCTGACTGATTTCATCGGCAGTACTAAAACCAGAGTGCAGGATAAGCTGCATAATATCTTCATCCGTCATATCCGCGTTTTTAACGATAAACCCGCTGCTTTCCGCCTTTTTGCGAATAGATACGGTATCAAGGCCACCACCATCATCCGCTACCTGTATCACAATTTCTCCACCCTCGCGGCTTACTGACACAGTGATTTCACCAGCCTCAGGCTTGTTGCGAGCGGACCTGATTTCAGGTGACTCAATACCATGAGCGATAGAGTTACGGATCATGTGCTCTAATGGTGGCGTCATCCGATCAAGGAGACGGCGATCCATTTCTTCATTGGCACCAACCAGCTTGAGTATCGCTTTCTTGCCAAGCTCCTGACAGAGCTGGCGAACAATACGACGCAGTCGCGATGCCATGGTAGCGGCAAACGGCACAACACGTGCCTGCATCAAACGATCCTGCAGCTCGGCATTCACTCGACCCTGCTGAATCAAAAGAAGCTCGGCATCCTGACTCAGGCCTCCCAGAATATCCTGAAGGCTGCCAAGGTCGCCGACACTTTCCATGAGGCTTTTGGATAGCTGCTGTAACTGGGAATAACGATCCATTTCCAATGGATCAAAATTATCATCCGTACCTGAAAAGTGACCATCTCTTTCATGCCTGAATAGTATCTGCGCTTCCGTTTCAATTTCCATTTGGCGCAACTGATTCTTCAAGCGAGCCACTGTTTGATCCAGTTCGCCCAGACTGAACCGGAAGGTGCTGCTTTGTTGCTCAAGCCGCGATCTGAAGATATTGGATTCACCCGCCAGATTCACCAGATTATCAACCAGCTCAGACCGAACACGTATGGATTCGCTCATGGCATGAGGCTGATCCCGATTATCTTTGTCAGCCTGCTTTTCCGCAGCAGCAACAATACTCGCCAGAGGCGTGCCACCGTGGCTCTCCATTGCCGTTGGCGATAACTGTTCCGGTATGGTCGGGGACATATCACCTGCTGGAGCTTCATCAGGAATCAATTGCGGCACGACATCATGTACGTCCGACTCTGAAGATTCAGCTCTATTGGTATGCACTGACTGCTGGCCATCAGCCGTCAATGACGGGGCATCAGAACTGGCTGCGGCATCTTCCTCAACATCAACCGGCAGTGGCTGCTCGACAGGGTGTTCAAAGCTGCCTTCACGAAGTGCCTCCAGCGCCCTGAGGCTGGATTCCTGTGGCAATACATTTTGCCCACTTTCTCTGGCTGCCTCATACATTGCCTGAAGTTCGTCACGAACATTAAAAAGTACCTCAAAAATTCGATCCGTCACTTCAGTCTGACCTTCAACTATGGAAGCAAGCAGTGTCTCAAGCTCATGTCCCAGATCACCGATACCACTGAAATCAACCATTCTGGCACCACCCTTGAAGGTATGGATGTGACGCTGCAAGCGCATAACATGTTCCATGTTGCCAGGTTCTTCCTGCCAATCATTCAGCGCTGTTTCCGTTGCCGTCAGAAGCTCCGCAGCCTCTTCAATGAAGATTTCCAGTATCTCCGGGTCAATCGTTTCCTCTATCTCCTCTTTGGCTGGTTCTTCTCGCTCCGTACCCTCTCCATCCTCCATGGCTCCGGCTTCTGGCTCCGCGCCTTCTCCATCCTCCATGGCTTCGGCTTCTGGCTCCGCGCCCTCTCCATCCTCCATGGCTCCGGCTTCTGGTTCCGCGCCTTCTCCATCCTCCATGGCTTCGGCTTCTGGTTCCGCGCCTTCTCCATCCTCCATGGCTCCAGGTTCAGGCATCATAATCGGTTCGGCTTCAGGGGACTGTAACTCTGATCTGTTCAGATCATCAGAAGCCATCGCTTCAACAGGAGGGGAAGTTTCAATTTCTACCGGCGTGTCGGTTTCCATAAAACTATGCAGATCTTCCAGCGAAGAACTGATTTCTTCCAGCGCACTTTGGTCCTGTCGCTGTAAGACTGCCTGATACCCGTCTATTGAGTAAGGGTCGTATAAGTCGAGGTATTCGCGGTATTTGGTGCTCAGCTCATCCAGTAGCGATTCATCCGGGGAGAAAGGCCCTTCACCGTCATTGATGGAATCCAGAAACTGCCGGACCTGTTCCAGAGAGCGTTGTAGCAGCCCAATCAGCTGTTCATCAGCCGCCTGACCGTGCCCATGCAGAAATACAACAAGGGACTCAAGTGCCTCAAATATCTCCTTGATGTCATACGCACCAACTGTACCCAATCCGCCATTCAGGGTGTGCAAAACACGGATATGCTCATCCTTGAATAAGCACTCTCCTGCATCAGCTTTGCATTGTGCTATGAACTCAAAAAGCGTTTGCAGATAGTCTGTGGTTTCATTGGTATAAATTAACCGCAATTCATCCGACTGCAACAACCCACCGGATATGGATTCATCGATCTGGTTCTTCGAAGAAACCTCATTCAGGAGCTTTGGGGAAGTGGGTTCGGCCGCCTCCCCTGCCGGCGAGGATGCTGTCTGTTGCCCCTGACTGGCCGCAACCATTCTGGATCTTCCGGCCGCCAATCGGGTTGCATCAGATGATATGGCTTCATATCTGCTGTCCGCAATAGAGTCTCCCTTGAGGCAGGCAATCATTTCAGGAAGAATATCTATAGCTTCACCGACAATCTGTACTACTTCTTTATCGACCGGTATGGTATTGTCAATAACATGATTGAGCAGGTTCTCCATTGACCAGGAAAACTCACCAATCTGCATGGCACCTACCATGCGTCCACTGCCTTTGAGCGTATGAAAAGACCTTCTGATAACGGCAAGGGTCTCTTGATCCTGAATGTCACTTTGCCAGGCCGGGTAACAGCGTCTTAGCTCATCAAGCACTTCCTCAGCTTCTTCAATGAAAATTCCGATTATTTCTTCATCGAGATCATCTCCCAGCAGGCTGCTCGTCTGTACATCCCACCCACCCTGACTCCTCTCGGTTGGCTGGTTATCCACGACGATATCGGCGGTAACCTCTATCTCTTCCAGAGGCGCTCCAATATCTTCAACCTGCATTTCTCCGTCAACCTTCGGCCTGCTGTCAGAGTCCAGACTGGCCTGCACCCTTTCCATCATTACCTCTTCCGGCTCATCAGGAGGAACAACTTCTATTTCTTCAACATCGACAATCTGCTCATCAACTTCCCTTTCTCCTTCACCGTCCAGGCCAATATTACGCAATGCCTCACCATCTATATCCACATCATCCAGATCGTCATCAATCACAAACCCTCCAGAGTCGGTTGATTCATCGGCTCCAACCTCACGCAGACCCTGAGTAAGCTCGTCCAGTTCCAACTCTGAATCAGTTGTTATGCTGGCAAGTTCAAACTCCAGCTCCTCCGACAGCGAATCCAGCATGGAATCATCTTCACCGGCCGCGTCCAAAGCAGCCAGTTCATTGACTGCCTCTGTAATTGATCCCGACTCAACACCGCCCTGATCAATTTCAATAGTATGACCTGTTTGTATTTCATGGCCGAGCGACACCAGTGATTTTTCGGCAAGATTAAGCGCTTCTTGACGATACGGGAGATCATTGAGCACAGCATCAAGATAGTAATCTGCACTGGAAACTGCATCGGCGAGGCTGCTTATTTCTTCATCATTAAGGCTCTTGCCGGTGGAGATCAGTTCTCCATCAATATAGCTTCTGATTCCATATGTGATTTCACTCGCCCGCAAATGGGAGACGATTTTCAGGCTTCCGGCAATCTGCTGTAACAGTTCACTGACCAAATCAAGCTGCCCACGCTCGGTATCAGGATGCTCGGCATAAGCCGCTATGGCATCCTTGGCATTGCTCATGTTAATAGATGACTCTTTAATAACAGCCACAGTTGCATCAGACACACCGGTTGATGAACCTGTCAAACCGGTTTCGGTCATCTCATGGCCTTTCGGCAACATGGCCTGTAGCCGTGATTCAACCTGAAGAATAAGGTCGGGCAGGTCGGCAAGCTCCGCGGCACCCGAATCATTATCACCATCGATGAGCTTCTCGACTTTACGACAGTAATGCACCATCATCTCCTGTAGATCGGCATGACCGACCATGGCAATGGCTCCAATCGCATTGCTCAACGCATGCACCATATCCTTGAGCTTGTCATAATCCCGTTCCCCCGTCCGGTAATAGACATCCAGCATATCCCGTGCCTGTTCAAGTTCCTGGATAATGCCGTCCGTCACAGTCTCTATGACATTCATACCAAGACCGGTCAGCCCTTCTCTCGCAGGCGGCGAATCTTCGTCCCGAGGCAGGTACTCATTTAACCGAAATGCCGTGCGAATATCACTGACACGACTGCCCTCAGAGGATGCAGTCGCCACGTAATACAGCAACATACGAATTAGATTATCGGATGCATCCATGACCAGATCGTCTTCACCCGAATCAATAATGGCTCTGGAAATCTTCTGGTCAATCTGGCTGAATATTTTGCGGGTTGCCTCAGTGTGTTCCTCAAGCCCTCCCTCACAAATCGCCTCCGCCACCGCCGCACCGATCCAGTAAGTCTGCTGCACCAGCTCCGAATCAGCAGCCTGATAATACTGTTCAAACAGGGAAATAACAGGTTCCAGTGACTGTTTCGTGTCTTTATTGTGAAGCAGACCGAGTATGCCCAGATGAACCTGATGACGGGTATCCTTGACCAGATCTCGTAAATTCAGAGCAGGTCGAGTACCCGGCGCAGGCCGGATACCCATGAGTCTGGGGGTGAACAGTGATTCAGGTAATAAGCCGTCCAATCCATGAACGCTGCGCAATTCATTCACCAGCGGCAAAAAGACAATCGCGGCATCTGCCTGACCGGACTGAATACGGGCAAAATAACCAGAGAGCCGCAGCATACCCCGCATCAGAACCTCAAATGCGACCTCATCCTCAATCACATCATCGCTCGCCGAATCAATCAGCGCATCAAGCAGGCTGTTCATTTCACTGACCAGGACCAAAGCCCCTTCCAGCTGCACCATTACCAATGTGTCGTGAACCTGCCGCAAACCAAGTCGACAGTTTTTCAGTGCCTCGATATTGCCGGCATCATCACCCTCCACATAAACTTCAAGGTCCGATCTCGCCTTGTCAAGCAACTTGTCGAACTCATTCCTGATCGATTTCAGGGATGAAGTCTGCTGGTCGATTTCCGGCCCAATCATGATCTTAAAAAAGGCATCGCCCTGAGCGCTGTCTATCGACCGGGCAGGCGGAAGCCTGACATCTGCTTCTTGAGATTTTCAGCCATGACCGCAAGCTCTCCAATTGATTTAGCCGCGCTACTGGCACCTGAGGATGTCTGGTGTGTCACGCCTTCAATCACGATCATGGACTGGGAAACCTTGCTCGCACCATCGGCATATTGACTGGTAGCTTTCGAGATTTTATCAATCAATTCAGCCAGACTGTTGGAAGCTGCCTCAATCTCTTCCAGGGCGGTTCCTGCATTTTCGGCACGCTGCGCACCCTTCACTACCTCTGTTGTGGTCTGCTCCATGGAGATTACCGCCTCATTCGTGTCGGCCTGAATCGCGGTTACAATATCCTCAATCTGCTTCGTTGCATTTGCTGAACGCTCAGCAAGGCGCTGCACTTCATCCGCAACCACCGCAAAACCGCGCCCGGCTTCCCCAGCCGATGATGCCTGAATAGCCGCATTAAGCGCGAGTATGTTGGTCTGATCAGCAATATCGTTAATCAGCCGAACAATGTCACCAATTTCCTGAGAAGATTCACCAAGCCGCTTCAGACGCTTCGATGTTTCCTGAATCTGCTGACGAATGCTGTCCATGCCATTGATGGTGTCGCGCACTGTTTCACCACCCTTGTATGCAATATCAACCGAGCTCTTTGCTACGTCGGCAGAACGCCCTGCTTCAATAGATATCTCCTCCATGGACTGCGCCATTTTGGTAATTGACTGCGCTGCGCTACCGATATCTTTTGCTTGTTGCTCACTCGCTTCCGCAAGCTCTTTCGTGGTCCCCAATGTCTCCCGCGTTGCACCCGTCACCTGAGTTGCGGCTTTGTTGACAGTGGAAACCAGATTACGCAGAGTCTCAATCGATGAATTGATCGCATCAGCAATCGTGCCGGTGAACGCCTCATCCACCGATGCCTCCACGGTTAAATCACCTTCCTGAAGAGGTTCAATCTCATCAAGCAGCCGCAGCACAGCCATGTTTTGAGAGTCAGTCTGTCTGGCGGATTGCTTCTGACGCTGTGTCGCCTCTCGTGCAAGTGCCCTGGAGTCCAGCAGCATTAATACACCCAAAGCGATCAGAATCATGACGACAATGCCGGCAGAAATATAACCATTTCGCGTTGTAAAAATCCCTGCTTCACCGCGAATACGATAAGCATCAGATAACGCATTCAACTGAATCAGCAAATCCTGGCTGCCCTCAGTAATCTGTTCAGCCGCCTCACGAATCTGGAAAAACCTGGAAATGCCGTCCATGATGATCGGCACATTGCTCTCGTGTTCCCTGAATACGGCATCCACTTCCTCAAGCAGGGAAAAGGCCATTTCATCCATTACAGGCTGCCGCCGACCTTCGATGACACCATCTCCTCTCATATTATCCAGATTCTTTCTGAATTCGTCTGTCCACTTGACGAAGTCGCCTGCTGCAGTTGCGCTACCCAACCCCCCCTGCAATGCTTCAGCAAGGCGCGATGTCATGCGTTCCGCATACGTCAGTTGCAGTGCCGCGAAATAAATCTGTTGCGCTTCTTCTCCGGCCTCTACCATAAAGCTCAACACCTCATCGATCAGGGCCTGCAATTCAGGACTTGCCAGCTTGAAGCCTTCAGCATCTTCCCGGATGCCCAGTATTTCATCTGTACTATCAATTATCTGATCAGCATTGGTACGCAGAGGATTCCATACAGCATCCACTGCATCAAACCGGTCCTGCAGTTCAAAGGGGCTTGCCGGCAGACCGGTATCTGTCCTGCCCTGTCTAAGCTGACGAAGCAAAAAATCAAACTCACTCACCATTTCTTCAAGCCTCCCGAACTCCTCCGGATTGCCCGATGAAGCACCCAGAGCGATACCCGGTATCTGCTGTGATATCAGCCGCAACTCGTCTGTCAGTGAAATGTATTCATTGCGATGAGCCTCGTTTTCCAGAACCTTCTGAAAAATGACAACCGTAGCCACCAGAGATACGATCAGAAGTACGAGCAACACGATGTTCCTTATCCCCCTCACCCCTCCAATGCCCTGTGTATCCATCAGGCGCCTGAAGCCGCTATTTTTCATATCGAACGCCATATTTTTATCTCCTTTGAGTCATTACTGTTAAGTACCGCCGGGTTCTTTATCCGGCAGGCAGTTATCCATACTATTGAGCAGCAGCCTGCATAAATTCTGTTTTATCCACCAGCTTTTGCACTTCTATAACATGGAAGACCGTTCCGTCCTGCTCAAAGCTGCCGCTCAGCACCGCCTTCAAGGGCTGTGCCGCATCCATCATTTGCACATCTGTACGCGCATCAGCGGGGAAGCGACGCATTCCATAAGCCTGATCAACGATAAGACCGGACCGCTCATCCTCATATCGAACAACCAGAACATGCGACTGTCTGGCACGTTCAGTCGGCACATTAAACAAGAAGCTCCCAAAGTCCACAATCGGCAGCAGTTCACCACGAACATTGGCAATACCCGCCATCCATCTTTTGGCACCAGGAATTACGGTCACTTCCGGCAGTGTCAAAAGTCCATCAACATCGTTCTCGTCAACAAGGAGCTGTACACCACCAACACGAAACGAAACCGCTCGCCAGTACTCACGCCTGCCTTTTTCAGCAACAGGATTCACCACATGACGATGACCCCGTTCTTCATAAGAAGCCAGTTGTTCAAGCGGCAATAAATCAGCCATGGCTATGCTCCGGAAAGCGTCTTTTTAACCACGGCAATAATCGTATCAGCATCCACGGGCTTCACCAGATAATCTGCCGCACCCTGACGCTTCGCCCACTCCATATCGGTTTGCTGATCCTTCGAGGACATTACAATAACCGGTATGGATGCGGTCTCGGGATGGTTACTTATTTCCCGCGTCGCCTTGAATCCGTTCATATCCGGCATAACAATGTCCATAAAGACAAGATCAGGCTTTTCCTTGATGGCCAAAGCAACACCTTCGGCACCATTGCCCGCAGTCAGTACCGTGTGCCCCCCTTCTTCCAATATACCTTTTACAACAGCGAGCTCCGTCGGCGAGTCATCTACCATCAATATACGTCCCATGATTAATCCTCCCTCTGAACTTCCACATGCTGACCAATCGCACCGAGCAGTTCTTTTTTGGTAAATGGCTTGGTCAGATACTGCTCGGAACCCACTATCTTGCCTCTGGCCTTATCAAACAGGCCATCCTTACTGGACAGCATAACAACAGGCGTTGGCCTGAATTTCTGATTATTTTTTATCAGCGCACAGGTCTGATAGCCATCCAGACGGGGCATCATGATATCAACGAATATAATATCCGGTTCATAGTCAACAATTTTTGAAAGTGCCTCAAAGCCATCTTCAGCAGTTACAACACTACAGCCCGCTTTTTTCAGCAGAGTTTCAGCCGTGCGACGAATAGTTTTGCTATCATCAATCACCATAACTTTAAGATGGCTGAAATAATTCTCTTCTGCGCTGTTAGTCATGCCTGCTCACTTTTCAGTACCGGAACGACCGGTGGTAAACCGTTTTTTAATAGGGTTTGTGGAATGTATCGGAATATGCGCGTCCATTCAACATGACTAAAGTATAGCGCATAAATGCCTGAGTACCAGATAAAAGCGGCATTATCTAATAATATGCCTGTCTATCAATGTATTTCTCCGCTTTTTCCTTTGCCAGTTACACCCCAATTTCAGGTATCCTCTGATTAATTATCCAGATTACCCCCATGAATATCAAACATCTGCATGAAGCCCCCAGCCTGACCACAGCTCTGACAGGCCCCCTCAGGGAATTAGAATCACATCTGCTTGAGCATCACAATACGATTGAGGCATGGTTCCGACAACAGTGGCATCGGACTACCCCTCCATTCTATGCCTCGGTTGACATCCGCAACGCCGGCTTCAAAGTCTCTCCTGTGGACACTAATCTGTTTCCAGCCGGCTTCAATAACATCAGCAAGGATTTCGCGCCACTATTCATTCAGGCGATTCAAGCCGCAATGGATTTTACCTGCCCGGATGCCATCAGGATATTAATACTACCGGAGAACCACACCCGTAACGTGAACTATCTGGAAAGCATCGCCACCCTCCATGAACTGCTTGTACAGGCCGGATACGAAACCCGGATAGGCACAATCAATGCGCCGCCGAAAGATACGCCGGATATAGCCCTGCCCAGCGGCCGAAACATTCACCTGCACCTGATAACGCGCCAGGGTAACCGCCTGCTTGCAGGAAACTTCGACCCTTGCGCTATTTTACTGAACAACGATCTCAGCAGCGGCGTTCCCAAAGAACTGACCGGCCTGGAACAGATCATCACTCCACCACCCGGCCTGGGCTGGAACAGTCGGCTTAAATCCGGGCATTTCAGCTTCTACCGAACACTGGCTCTGGAGTTTTCCGGACTGATTGATATTGACCACTGGCTTTTTGCCCCCCTGTTTCGTAATTGCGGCAAACTCGACTTTATGGAACGCAAAGGAGAGGAATGTCTTGCAGAAAACACCGCCATTCTGCTCGCAGATATCAAGGAAAAGTACGATGAGTTTGGTATCACTACAACACCGTATGTCGTCATCAAGGCAGATGCCGGTACCTATGGCATGGGTGTAATGACAGTACGGTCTCCCGACGAAGTAACAGACCTGAACAGAAAACAGCGCACCCGCATGTCAAAATCCAAAGGTGGCAACACCATAAGCAAGGTCATTTTACAGGAGGGTGTGCCGACGTATGAAACCTGGGGCGAATCCAATGCAGTGGCCGAGCCAGTCGTCTATATGGTGGAGCGGTACGTAGTAGGGGGGTTCTACCGGGTACACACCCGGCTCGGCACAGAAGAAAATCTCAATGCTCCGGGCATGCACTTTGAACCTCTGGGGTTTGGAGAGTCCTGTAATATGCCTGACCCGTGCCGTGACCCGGATACAACTCCAAATCGCTTTTACACTTACGGCGTTATTGCAAGACTGGCATTACTGGCCGCATCCAGAGAGATTGCCGCCATACAAGGCGAACAGTCCACATGACGAAGAAACTCGGCATTGTCATGGATCCCATTCAAGGGATTAGCATTAGTAAGGATAGCAGCTTCGCCATGCTTCTGGAGGCACAATCCCGCGGCTGGCAAATAAACTATATGCAGCAGTCCGATATTGCCCTGTGCGACGGTGTTGTGACGGCCAGCACCCGGCGGCTCTCTGTCGAAGATAACCCGGACCGGTGGTTCGACCTGTCTGAGCCGGAAAACACCGCCCTGGGCAGCCTTGATATCATCTTGATGCGCAAAGATCCCCCTTTCGATATGGAGTTTGTTTATACCACCTATCTGCTTGAACTGGCCGAGGAACAGGGCAGCCGGGTCATTAACAGACCTGCCGCCCTGCGCAATTATAATGAAAAACTCTCTACGGCCCGGTTTCCACAATGCTGCGCTCCGACTCTGGTAGCGCGCCGGCATACCGACTTCATGGCATTTCTGACTACACACCGGCATATCGTCATCAAGCCTCTGGACAGCATGGGTGGGGAGTCAGTATTTATGGTGCATGAAAATGACAATAATCGAAATGTCATCATCGAGACTCTGACGGACCATGGCCGACGCTTTGCAATGGCCCAGCGGTATCTGCCGGAAATTGTGTCAGGCGACAAGAGAATTCTGCTGATTAACGGCAGTCCGATTCCATATGCCCTGATTAGAATGCCCGCAGCAGGCGACAGCCGGGGTAATCTGGCAGCAGGTGCAACCACACAGGGGACACAGTTAACGGACCGTGACTATTGGTTGTGCGAACAGGTAGCACCGGCATTACGCGACAATGGGCTGATTTTTGTCGGTCTGGATATCATAGGCAATTACATCACGGAGATCAATATCACCAGCCCGACCTGCATCCGCGAACTGGATAATATCTATGGCATCAACATCGCCGGCACATTATTTGATTTCATTGAAAAACAAATCGAAAAATAACAGGCCAGCGGCAAAATTCACGCCCTTTTTAATTGGCTGCACTTTCATCCTGGCGAGTTGCAACGCCCCGCAGATACATCATCATCGGGTGACAGTATTCGGTACTTTTGTAGATATTCGGATCCAGCATGAAAACGAACATCTGGCACAGCAGGCATTCCGACACCTTGAGCAGGACTTCCATACCATGCACAAAGTCTGGCATCCGTGGGAAGCAGGGCCGATTAAGCGAGTCAATCAATTATTACAGCTAGGGGAATGGTTCTCGGCACCCACCTCGGTGCTGCCTTTGTTGAAGGAGGCACGCCGGCTTTCACGACTTTCTCAATACTACTTCAATCCGACCATTGGTCGTCTTGTCGAGCTATGGGGGTTTCACAGACACGACCCTGAACAGCCTTTTATTCCAGATAGTCGGCTTATTAAGGAGATACAACGCAATATTCCAACCATTGAAGATATTGAGTTTGACAATATCCGACTTCGTGGCCGCAATCGCTACCTGCAATTTGACCCCGGCGGGATAGCCAAAGGCTATGCCATCGACCTGTCCATGCAGACTTTGAGGGCCTATGGCATCCAGAACGCCCTGATAAATGCCGGCGGCGACCTGGGCGTCATGGGCAAAAAGAGCGATAAACCGTGGAATATAGGCATACGACACCCGAGGAGCCAGAAGGTACTGGCGAACCTGCACAGCATGGCAGACGAAAGTATTTTCACGTCAGGGGATTACCAGCGTTATTATCTGGATAACGGCGAAAGGGTACAGCATATTATTGACCCGTTTAACGGCCGACCGGTCGATCACACCGTCGCCGCCACTGTCATTCACAGCAGTGCAGCCACCGCAGATGCCGCAGCCACCGCCCTGATGGCAGCCGGCAAGTCAAACTGGAAAAAGGTCACCGACGCAATGGACATCACCTATGCCATGTTGCTCACCCGCGAGGGAGAGCTACACATGACTGCGGCCATGAACGACCGAATTACGCTGCAACATGCGCAGGACTACAGAATTTACATTCATTAGATATTATGTTTGACATTGATGACATCTTTACCGTCACTATAATCAACCGATACTGTTTATCTGACTAATACACATATAATGTCGCCAGTCCCGTTGACTCCCGCCGTTACCCCCGGCGACAGGCTCGGCATGATGCTTTTTCTTGGCACAATGCTGCACGGCCTGCTTATTCTTGGCATCAGCTTTGCCGTGCCAGAACCCGATAAAACGGACCCTTTGCCCACTATGGATATTATCCTGGTGCAGAGCAAGTCAGTTAAACCTCCAGAAAAGGCTGACTATCTGGCACAGGCCAATCAGCAGGGCGGCGGCACCCTGGAAGAAAAGACCCATCCAAGCAAACCTGTCAAAGGACCCTCGCCGATACCAAATAACAGTGTGTCACAGACACCCCCGAAACCGGCACCGCAGAAAAAAATTATTAAGGCCGAAAAGAAGCAGATCACCAGTACAGCCGGACAGGACATTGTCCTGTCTCGACCAGACAAAAAACCCAAAGAAGAGATAAACAAAATTGAAAATACCCAAAAGCTCATCAATCGCAGCCTTGAAATAGCGAGCCTGACGGAAGAAATCAATCGAAAAATCCAGCACTATGCCAGCCGCCCTCGAAAAAAACATATTAATGCCAGCACTCGTGAGTTTGCCCCTGCGGCCTATATGGATGCCTGGACAAGAAAAGTGGAGCGCATTGGAAATCTTAATTATCCGGACGAGGCACGTCGTCAAAAACTATCGGGCCTGCTGCAGATGACCGTAGGCATTAACAAGGATGGCTCTATTCACACTATTATTCTGAAGCAGTCCTCCGGGCACCCCGTACTAGACGATGCTGCAAAAAGGGTGGTTCGTCTGGGTGCTCCCTACGCAAAAATTCCCGACAGCATCCGGCAGGATGACGAACCGGTTGACATCCTGTACATCACTCGCACATGGGAGTTCTCCAGCACCCACACATGGCATGGTCGCGGCCTTTAGCGGGGCCGGTCGCCACGATGGCACCGCCAACATGTCTCCCCTGCTTTCACCGAGGAAAGAATGATGCTCCCAAACCGTTCCCCTGAAAATCACTGTGCTGAACCGGGTGTCTTGTATATCACTCTCTCGTATCTCTCCGTGCTTTTGAATAGTTGGTTGTGTTGGCAGTTGCCCGGACTCTTTCAGCAGCCTGTCAGAGAGCGGAGATATCAGGCCAATATAAGTTCGACGGACAGCAAATTTTTTTATAGTATTTTATCGGGGGGAAAGGTTATGCACGCCTTTAGAAGGCGGTGTCAGTCAGGGCAGTATTTCATGCGGAGAATGCCGGTTCAACTGGCACCCGGAAAAGACCGCTGGATTTATGCCCCAGCAATACCCGATAATATCCTCCCCACGCCTTGTGATACCTCCATTCAGAATCCCAAGAGGTGGCAGGATATTTTCAGGCACTGGTTAAAGTGCCGGCCTATGGCTGAACTGACGCATGCACAATGAAACTGATTGAAACACGAGGGAACGATGGTCATCACCCATCCGAGGTAGGCTTTGCCGACGCTATACTCAGCCCGCTATCCTCTTTTGGCGGCCTCTATTCGCCTGCCGAACTCCCTTCGATTAAGCCAGAAAAGCTGCTTGGCTTTACAAGCTATAAGAAACTCGCCCAACAGATACTTGCCTCCTTCCACCTTGATGTATCTGACATTTTTATCAAGCAGGCACTTGATCTGTATGATGGCTATGATGATCCGGTAAACCCGGTACCTGTTGTCAAGATTCGGGATAATATCTTTGTTTGCGAGCTGTATCATGGCCCTACCCGCGCATTTAAGGATATGGCTTTACAACCATTCGGAACGATACTTTCGTCTATTGCCCGGCAGCGTAATGAGAATTATCTGGTTCTGGCCGCAACCAGTGGAGATACCGGACCAGCCGCACTCGAAACATTCAAGAATCGGCCCAGTATCAAGTTTGTCTGCCTGTACCCAGAGGGTGGAACCTCTGATGTACAGCGTCTGCAAATGATTACCGAAGATGCCGCCAACATTAAAGTGATCGGTATCAGGGGGGTGTTCGATGATGCGCAAACTGCCCTGAAGTATCTTTTAGGCTCGACTGATTTCAAGGCCACACTGCAAGGTCAGGGGATTTTATTGTCTGCAGCAAACTCCGTTAATATTGGACGTATTATTTTTCAGATGATTTATCATGTTCACAGTTATCTGGAACTGGTACGTGAAAATGAAATTCATCCAGGCGACAAAATTTATCTGAGTGTGCCGAGCGGCAACTTTGGTAATGCACTGGCGGCTTATTATGCGATGAAGATGGGGCTACCCATCGAAAAAATCATTATCGCATCCAACAATAACAATGTCCTGACCGAGTTCATCAGGACAGGCAAATACGATATTAAGGATCGTAATGTTGTAACCACTACCTCACCTGCTATGGATATCCTGAAATCATCTAATATCGAGCGCGTCCTGTTTGATCTCTATGGAAACAAACGAACTGCCGAGTTAATGCATCAACTTGATACCAGACATTGTTATGAGCTATCGAAAGAAGAGCATGCGCAACTCAGTCGGATTTTCGCTGCTGATTATTGCTCCGACGAGCAAGGCCGACAAATTATCAGGCAGGAACTTGAAAACGGTTATCTGATGGACCCTCATACGGCCACCTGCTTCAAAGCCAATACATCGTGTGCGAAAAAAGATATTCCAATTGTAGTTTTCTCTACTGCCGAGTGGACGAAATTTTCATCCATTACTGCCGGAGCGATGACGGGGCGGGACGATTATCATGACATTGACGCCCTGAAGTATATATCAGAGACTTTCAATCAGGATATTCCTGAAATCATCACTGGCTTATTCAAAAAGCCGGTCAAACAAAAGACCATTATTGAAAAAGAGCATATTGAAAGTGAAGTTATGGCATTCCTGAAAAATTAACGAGGCTATCTCATATGAGTTTCAGCAATGTATCGTATTAGTTGATTTTTCGGTCAATGATATCCAGCAACTGCTTTTCCTTGCGCATAAATGAAAATACATATCCCAGCATAATGCCCACGATGGCAAATATGGTTGTCAACAGTAAAGGTGCCATGAATGCCAGCACAGCAATAACGTCCTGAGGCAGGTTGTTATCTTTGACCTGCTTATAGACATAGACAGGGTTGGCAATCTGCGGATAGGCAAATGACAGCCACGCATAAAATACAAGAAGCACAAATAACGCACCTCCCCCAACAAGAGGCCAACTACTTACCAGACGACGTTCCCTGCGAATAAAATCATAGTCTTCTGGTTGTAAACTCATGGTCTGACCGTAATCCCTGTCCCGATTTATCCTAGAGGTTCCATGCGAATACGGGTAACCTCCCCTGTTATCGAGTCCAACGCCTCAATTTCCTTAATCGCCTGATCCATTTGTTGCTCTTTGATACGGTGCGTCAATATGATGATCTGTGCCTGCTGCTCATCAACGGGATCTTTCTGAAGCATGGCTTCAATACTGATGCCGGCATGTCCCAGTATGGCTGTAACATCGGCCATCACACCAGGACGATCGGCTGCCAGCATTCGCAGATAGTATGAGGTTTTGATTTCCGCCATGGGCAATATGGGCATACAGCTGATGCTATCTTCCTGAAAGCCCAGTGCTGGGATGCTGTTTTCAGATGAGGAGCCCAGCCTGCACCCTCTGACAACATGAATAATGTCCGCAATGACTGCAGAGGCAGTAGGTTCATCTCCGGCACCAGCTCCGTAATACAGAGTGGGGCCCGCTGCATCGGCCATAACCAGCACAGCGTTCATAACACCGTCAACATTGGCAATCAGGCGTTTTTCAGGAATCAGTGTAGGGTGTACACGCATCTCGATACCGTCACCGGAGTAACGAGCTATACCAAGATGTTTAATGCGATACCCCAGCTCCCCGGCATAGGCCACATCTTCCTGCTTGACTTTGCTGATACCCTCGGTGTAGCAGGCATCAAACTGCAAGGGAATACCGAAAGATATTGAAGCAAGAATTGTCAGCTTATGAGCAGCATCAATTCCCTCAATATCAAAAGTGGGATCGGCTTCCGCGTAACCCAGCGCCTGTGCCTCCTTGAGGACTTCATCAAAATCACGCCCCCGGTCACGCATTTCCGTCAAAATAAAATTACCCGTACCATTGATGATACCGGCTACCCATTGAATTTTATTCGCACTCAAACCTTCACGAATGGTCTTTATGATCGGGATACCACCAGCGACAGCAGCTTCATAAGCCACAATAACCTTCTTTTCTTGCGCCGCCTTGAATATTTCCTGACCATACATGGCGATCAATGCCTTATTGGCAGTAACAACATGCTTGCCGTTGGCTATTGCCTGTAATACCAGAGTACGGGCCGGTTCGTAACCACCGATCAATTCAACAATAACCTGGCAGGCATCATCATTGACAACCTCTTCCGCGTTTGCGGTGACTCTTGCTTCGGTTAACCCAAGCTCGCGGGCACGATCCGGCTCCAGAGCAGCCGCCATATCGACAACTATTTTACAGCCTGTACGGCGGGCAATTTCTTCCACATTGCGCAATAAAACGGTAGCCGTACCACCGCCTACCGTACCCAGACCCAACAATCCGATCTTAATCGTTTCCATAACTATCCTTTTATCAATATCAAACAGCCATTAAAGGCCGTCCTCCCTGAACATATCCCGCAGCCCCCGTATCGCCTGACGTATGCGATGCTCATTTTCAATCAATGCAAATCTCACATACTTGTCTCCATAGCTACCGAAGCCCAGACCGGGAGACACTGCGACTTTAGCCTGACTCAAGACCCTTTTGGAAAATTCCAAAGAACCTGACTCTGCATACGCCTGCGGGATTTTGGCCCAAACAAACATGGTAGCCTTCGGTGGTGTTACGTGCCAACCGATTGAACTCAGACCATGACACAGGACATCACGGCGACGCTGATACATGTCTCTTATTTCCATCACACAATCCTGTGGGCCTTCCAGAGCTGCAATAGCCGCCACCTGTATGGGTGTAAACATGCCGTAGTCAAGATAAGACTTGATACGAGCCAGGGCACCAACCAATGTCTTGTTACCACACATAAAACCCACGCGCCATCCAGGCATGTTGTAACTCTTGGACAACGAAAAGGATTCAACAGCAACATCCATGGCACCGGGCACTTGAAGTATCGAGGGTGCCTTATAACCGTCGAAAACAATATCGGCATAAGCCAGATCATGTAATACCCAGATATTATGCTCTTTCGCCACAGCGATGAGTGCCCTGAAAAAATCCAGATCCACACAGTGCGCTGTCGGATTGCCCGGAAAGTTGATAACGAGCACCTTCGGCTTCGGCCAGGTATCCACTATTGCTTTATGTAACTCCTCAAAAAAATCATCTTCATCATTCATCGGCACATGACGAATATCGGCACCCGCAATAACAAAGCCATACGGATGAATCGGATAGGCAGGATTCGGCACCAGCACAGCATCACCAGGAGAAATCATGGCCAATGCCAAATGAGCAAGCCCTTCCTTGGAACCAATCGTCACAATGGCCTGAGTTTCCGGATCCAGATCAACATCATACCGACTTCCATACCAGTTGGTAATCGCCCGCCGAAGACGTGGTATGCCCCTGGACATCGAATAGCGATGGGTATCACTCCGCTGGGCAACCTCAACCAGCTTATCGATGATGTGCCGAGGAGTCGGTTGGTCAGGATTACCCATACCAAAATCAATAATATCCTCACCACGCATACGCGCCTCCGCCTTCAGTGCCGTTACTTCAGCAAGCACATAGGGCGGCAGCCGACTAATACGCATAAATTCTTCGTTCACTTCCCTGTTCCGACAGTATCTGATGTTAGAATAAGGCCGCAATCCGGCGCACCTAAAACCGTACAAGTTACCACGGTATCAAAAACTGTCAAAGAGAAATGAAGATTACTCTCGATAATGCCGACTCGGACTACAGGATCCAATCCTGCGAAGAAGGGGCAATCAAGATAAATGGTAAAATGGTTGATTATCCGGTCATAGTAAACCGATCAGGGATATATACTTGGGAGGTCGGCACAGCAGGCGATCTGAATCAAAGCCATTTTCAGCGCGTCTTGGAGCTTAATCCAGAAATATTCATCCTCGGCACCGGCACCAGACAGATTTTTCCGGCGGCGGACATTGTAATGCTATTCAATACCAATGGGATAGCATTCGAGGCCATGAATACCGGCGCCGCCTGTCGAACATAT
>JAJDYQ010000073.1 GCA_022825085.1 Gammaproteobacteria bacterium | reverse complement strand
CAAATGGCATACTAATTGCTTTATTTATAGCAGGTTCACTTTATAACCTAATCGTTTATAACTTTCAAAATTTAAGGAGTCTGAAATGAAAAAGATGCAATCCGGTTTTACCCTGATCGAACTCATGATCGTGGTCGCCATTATCGGTATTCTGGCCGCCATTGCCCTGCCTGCCTATCAGGACTACACCAAGCGTTCCAACGTGACTGAAGGCCTGTCTCTGGCTGGTGGCGTAAAAACGGCAGTAGCCGAATACTACTCTTCCGAAGGCACATGGCCTGGCAGTAACGCCGATGCTGGCCTTGAAAGTGCCGCCAGCATTAAGGGTAACGCTGTAACGAGTGTTGGGGTGGGTTCCGCCAGCGGTAAGATTACTATCACGTACAACACCAAGGTAGAAAACGGCGCAACTATTGAATTAGTGCCCGATGCCACCGGCGGTTCCATTGAGTGGGCCTGTGATGGTGGTAATGTGAATGCCAAGTATCGTCCGGCGCGTTGCCGCTAATAAATCTCACCTGCTGACAGGTGTGTAAAGAGGGCCTCTTTAACAGAGGCCCTTTTTAATTGTGACTTAAACGGGCGCGATGTTACTGCCACGCCCCTCGGCCGCTGCCATATTTGCCGGCCTTACCTTACTCTCCCTTTCATGCGTAATGATTTACTGGCCCGGTTTAAGCGGGCCGTTCCTGTTTGACGACTTTGCCAATCTGGATGCCCTCGGCCAGTATAACGGCGTCAGAGACTGGCAGACCTTCAAGCTGTTTGTTTTAGGCAACGCCTCCGGACCGACCGGACGGCCGGTTGCCATGCTGAGCTTCCTCATTGACGCACGCAACTGGCCGACAGATCCCCGGCCATTCAAGACCACGAATCTGGTCATTCACATTTTGAACGGGCTGCTGCTGTTCACGCTGAGCCAGAAACTGCTGAACCTCCGCCATGCCCCCGGCACAGCCCGTCTGGCGGCACTTTGCGTCACGGCAATCTGGCTGCTGCATCCCTTGAATATTTCAACCGTACTCTACCCTGTACAGCGCATGGCATTACTGTCTGCCTTTTTTGTACTGCTGGGGCTGACAGGCTATGTGTATGGCCGAAGCCTGTCGGGCGCAAGCCCGCGGAAAGCCTATGGACTGATGAGCAGCTCCCTGCTCCTGGCCGGCCTGCTCGCCACATTCAGCAAGGAAAATGGTGCCCTGCTGCCAATACTGGCGCTGGTGATCGAATTGACCGTACTTCAACAACTGAAAAATCCGCTGAATAAATACTGGAAGCTGGCTTTTCTATGGGTGCCCCTGCTGCTCATCATCGGCTATTTTATCCATGGATTCTGGAGCGGAAACATTGCTGCCGCCTACGCTACTCATCGCCACTTTACTCTGGAGGAGCGCCTGCTGACACAGCCCAGGGTTTTAATCGACTATCTTTATTACTGGTTTATCCCGCATATCGACAGCCCGGGACTGCTGACCCAGGATTTTCCGCTATCCAGAAGCTGGCTGCAACCGCTATCGACCACACCAGCTCTACTGGTCGTCGCATCACTCATCACCTTGTCGCTGGCCTATCGAAAACGCTTTCCCTGTTTTGCCATGGCGGTGCTGTTTTATTTTGCCGGGCACTTGCTTGAATCAACGATAATGCCGCTTGAAATTTATTTTGAGCACCGTAACTATCTGCCCACCATATTCCTTTTTCTGCCGGTCATACCGGGCCTGCTTGGGCTGATAAAGCAGAAGCCAATCTGGTCGCTGCTTCCTGTAGTGCTGATCGTGTTCACTTCGTGGCTGACCTGGCAGAGAGCCATCATCTGGTCCAGCGAACAACTGCTCGCCCGGCAGTGGATGCTCATTCATCCGTATTCACAGCGCGCACTGAGAAACGCGGCCATAGTGGCAGAAAAATATCACCGATATGACGAGGCCCTCTCAATCATGGAAACGGCCAGAACCCGCCTCCCCGGCAAGATTGCCATACAACTGCACTGGCTGGAAATTAACTGCAAATACCGGACACTGGCAGAAAAGCTGGATCGAACAGAATTCCTCGAACACATCAGAACCGGCTACTATCGGGGCAACAGCTATGAAATGCTTCGTCTGGCAAGTGAATTCCTGTCTTCAACGGCATGTATCGAAGACCATTATGAATACTCGCTGCAAATCCTGGCCGCCCTGGAGGAAAATCTCAGTGCGCAAAAGAATCCGGACATATTGCACCAGATTCACCATATTCGCGGACTGATTTACCTGCTGCATGACAACCACCAACAGGCGGTGGCCAGCTTCAAAAGTTCTCAGGAACAGATCCTGTACATCGAAAGTATGCTCTTGCAGGTCGCATTGCTGGCCAGCCACGAATTATACGATGCAGCCCTTGAGCACCTTCTGATGCTGAAGCAACAGATGGATACCGACCATGAACCGGGCAAGCTGGATTATCTGACCGAGATTGAGCGTCTGGAAAAACAGCTCGTGCAAAACAGACAAGAGTCCAATAGCCGTGACCCCTATGATTAAAGCAAGGGCCGGCGGGACTGCAGCCAAAACGGCTTTCCAAACTCCAATATCGATTGCTATCTGCCACTGCAGACTGCATTATCTGCAATTCCATGGGTACCGCAGTCTCAATCCTGTTCAAGTGCCATATTTTTCGCTACCATACATATCTGAATAGAGATCAAATCTGCCACGCAGCTATTGTATATTGGTCGGTTCACGGGCAGCATGCACGGCCTTGCCTGTTCCTGAATCCGGATGGGCTACTCACCCAATCAACTTTCTGCAATTAAAATGGAAACAGCCTTCAAGCCAACGTATGACCCGCTTTACGACAGGACTCCGGGAGAAAGCAGCGCTTATGCGCCCAGTTACTGGGTGGCCGACGCGGGTGAACCCCCGGCAAATGATGGCGCACTCAACAGAGACGTGAGCGTTGATGTCGCCATTATTGGCGGCGGGTTTACCGGTCTGGCAACGGCACTGTTTCTTGCACGGGAGCATGGTATTAAAGCACATGTGCTGGAGGCCAATCAGGTCGCCTGGGGCTGTAGCAGCAGAAATGGCGGCCAGGGCCATTTGGCATGGGGGCGACTCAGCCGCAGCCAGTGGGCACAGCGCTGGGGTGTGGATATGGCGAAAAGAATCCATAAAAATACCCTGGCCGGCTTTGACATATTTCAATCTATGGTCGGCGATGAGAATATTGACTGTAACCCGAAAGGAGACGGCAATGTGCTGGTTGCCCACTGCCGCTCCGCCACCGACAGGCTGGCAGATGAATCGCGGTTCTGCAATACCATATTAGGCTACAAAACAACAATGATCAGCCGGCATGAGCTGCACGAACTCTACATGGGAGATCAGGAGGCGGCCGGTGCCATGGTTGAGCCGCTTGGTATTGGCGTGCAACCACTGAAGCTCGCTTTTGGCTATTTAAGGCTTGCACGAAAATATGGTGCCAGAGTGCATACCGGCAGTCCCGTAAGCCACTGGCGCACAGAGAATAAAGCTCATTTTCTAACCACCCCCGGCGGCATAGTCAAAGCCAGGGTTGTTATCGTCGCCACCGCCGGTTACACCCATCATTCGTTACATCCCCTGCTGGCGTATAAAAATATGCCGATTATGGCAAACTCGGCGGTAACCGAAACATTAAGCAGCCAGCAGATTACAGATTGTGGCTTTAATTCCCCGATTTTCCTGACTGACAGCCGTAGATTGCGTTTTTATTACCGCTATCTACCCGAAGAAAAGCGCCTGCAGATCGGCACGAGAAGCGCTATCACCGGCAAGGATAATGATAACCCCAGACACCTCAATATTATAAGAGAGGCCATCAGAAGGAAATTCCCTGCGCTTGACGGCATCAAGATTGACTATTTCTGGTCGGGATGGATGGACATCAGCCATGATATGATGCCAAGAATTGTGCAGCCCGATAAAAACCAGAGTATCTATTATGCCCAGGGCTATAGTGGTAATGGTGTTTCATTTTCCGCTTATGCCGCATTTAATCTGGCCAGACTGGTAGCCGGCAAAAAGGTGGATGATGCTGATTTGCCAATATTTACCTCGCCTCTCCCCGGTCACCCCCTAAGACCACTAAGAAGGATGGGGCAACGCCTGTTATTTTTATATTTCAGCCTGGCAGACAGACTGTTATAGCTGAAAATTTAAAAATATCTGTGTGGCCCGGCAGATTCTCGGCGAGGAAGGTTTGGCCGAAAAACCTAGCTAATGCAGGCGATGTCCATACGGACTGGAAACAGGCGATGATTCAGTTCACAGATTCTGTACAATAGCAGGACCACATTAGACAAACTGCCAGTTATATTCTGTATGCACCCCAAAGATACCGTCAATCATATTATCTACCCGGCACTGTGGATATTTTTCCCGGTCGCACTGGCTATCTATATCCTTTCCGCCGGATTGTCCGGGCCTTTCCTGCTAGATGATATACCCCATTTTATCACGCTGGAAAGATGGGTGAACGACAGCATCGGCACCCGTTTTCTGGCCTTTCTGAATGAAGGTTCACCCGGGCCGACAGGGAGGCCGATCAGTCTGGCCAGCTTTTTTATTAACGACCACGCCTGGCCCAGCCACCCATATTCCCATAAATACACCAGTTTGCTGCTGCATGTGCTCAACGGCGTACTGGTGTTCTGGTTCACCTGGAAACTAATGCTTTCAGTCGGTGAAAAAAACCAGAGGTCCGGTTTTATTGCCATGACGGTGGCCGTGATCTGGCTCATCCATCCCCTTCAGGCATCCACCGTATTCTATGTCATTCAACGCATGACCATTCTGAGCACAACCTTTACCCTGCTAGCGCTCATCATCTGGCTGTATGCCAGACAGTCCATGCTGGAAAGCAATATCAGGAAACTTCTGCTGCCGAGCACGCTCATTCTGCTTCTTGCTCTGGCAGGCATATACAGTAAAGAAAGTGCCGCCCTGCTGTTTCTCTATATTCTGGTAACAGAATACTTTTTCTTTCAGCGCGACAGGGAGGAACGCCCGTGGTTAATGAAGCGCTGGCTGGCCCTGTTCGCTATCCTGCCCTCGGCCCTACTGATCATATCGGTTGCCCATATGGGTCTTTCCAATGACTACTACACGGCAAGACCCTTTAGCCTTGCCCAGCGCCTGTACAGCGAAGCCCGCGCCATGATCGATTATCTGTCACTCATCATTATTCCACGTCTGGATGGGCTCGGTGTCTTCCACGATGATTTTGCCATATCAAAAAATCTGTTTGATCCACAGTCCACTTTCATCAGCGTGCTGATTGTAATTCTGCTGCCGATCATTGCATTTTTCGGCAGGCATAAAGCCCGTCTGGTGGCGTTTGCCATATTCTGGTTTTACTGCGGGCATATCATGGAATCTACCGTGCTGCCACTGGAGCTTTATTTCGAGCACAGAAATTATCTGCCCATGCTGGGCCTGCTGATCGGCATGGTCTGCCTTTTATTCCAGACGCCCGCCCATTATCGCGGGTATTCCTATATGCTGCTCGTCATTTATATCGTTATGGCAACCACGCTCTCCATGTCGAATACATCATTATGGGGCGATACCGTTCGGGCCGCAACCGTATGGGCAGAGGAGCATCCAGACTCCATCAGGGCACGCCTGTTTGCCAGCAAGATATTATATCACTCGGACTTGCCCGATGGTCTGAAAATAGCCAACGACCATGTAAACTATCTGTATGAAAACAGGGGAGACAGCGCCATTTCAACCTTGACTATGCTTTATTTTACATGCCGGACAGGCACGATCAGCCCTGCAAAAACCAGCGAAGCCCTGCAAAAACTGGAGCGAGCACACTACTATGAGCATTTTTCACGGACATTAACCGGCCTGGAATCTTATGTATATGATGAAAAGTGCCCTGAAAGCCTGAACACTGAATCGTTTCATAGTTTGCTGGAAAAGATCAAAGAATCACCTAACTTTAAACAGACTCACCCATGGAATAAACATGCGATATATGTCATGGAGTCGCGTATTTTCGCAGCCCGCAAAAACCTGGGAAAGACCATGGAAAGCCTGGAACAGGCATATATCATTAAGCCCGTCCTGGAAATCAAGCTACTGCAGGCACGCTATTTGTTGTCGGCCGGGCTATATCAGGAAGCGGCCACCATACTTGATACCATACCCGATACCTTTGGCCAACTTGATGTAGAATTGCATATCAAAGAAATTGACGCAATGAAAAAGATCATTCAAAAACATCAGCAAAAGGCGAGCTGATCCATGACAATATATGACAGCCGAAATATCAATTTTCAGGAAAGAACTCCATGAAAAAGATCACCGATAACATGATCAGCATCATTATCCCTGCCAAAAATGAAGAAACCGGGTTGAGCCGGGTATTACCCGCTGTCAGGAATACCATAGGCGACGCCGAGATAGTGGTCGTCAACGATGGTTCATCGGATAATACCGGTGAGATTGCCGAAAAATACGCCGATATTGTTATCCGGCATCCCCATCCCATGGGCAATGGCGCTGCCATCAAGGCAGGTGCCAGAATGGCAACCCGTGAAATACTGATATTCATGGACGGCGATGGTCAACACGATCCGGAAGATATTCGGAAGCTCATTGAAAAACTTGACGAGGGTTATGGCATGGCCGTTGGTGCCAGACACTCATCTACTCACGCCAGCTTCCCACGCCGCATGGCAAACCTCCTCTATAACAGGCTTGCCAGCTATCTCACAGATCGATCAATCAAGGACCTGACATCCGGTTTTCGTGCCGTACCTGCCGATGACTTCAAAGAGTTTTTATATTTGCTCCCCAACGGTTTTTCATATCCGTCAACCATTACCATGGCACTTTCCCGCAGTGGCAAGGCCATTGCCTATGTACCAATATATGCCGGCAAACGTTCAGGAAAAAGCCATATCAATCTGATAAGAGACGGTATTCGCTTTTTTATTATCATCTTTAAAATCAGTGTGCTCTATTCACCTTTAAAGCTGTTTGCTCCCGCCTCTTTATTCTGCTTTATTCTGGGAAATTCATACTATCTTTATACCTATGCGACAGATGGCAGGTTCACCAACATGGGCCTGCTGCTATTCGTAGTCGCCATGCTGGTATTTATGATCGGCCTGATATCCGAACAGATCACCACCCTGCTGTATGTCACATCAAGCAGCCATCAGGCACAACGTGACTCCCGCCGATAAACACATGATGGATTTATTCCCGACCCGACCGAAGTCAATTGGCCCATGATTACACGCCATGCACTGGCCGCATTAAAGCCACTGCGGAATACCATTCTGCATCCACAATGGCTTTTGAACCATGGCACAAATTATCACAGGCTGGCAATCGAACATGCTGTCGGTACCGTGCTTGACATCGGCTGTGCCGACCGCCAGGCAGAATCTCATATCCCACATGCAAATAACTATATTGGCCTGGATTACACCGCAACCGGCGCAACCCTATATAATTCCCGCCCGGATGTATTTGCTGATGCAGCGAACCTGCCCTTTGCTACCGGGAGTATCGATACCGTGCTTATGTTTGAGACGATTGAACATGTTGCGCTGCCCCAAAATGCACTGCAAGAAATTGGTCGAGTGCTCAAACCTGAAGGCAGGCTGTTGCTAAGCATGCCGTTCCTGTACCCGGCACATGACGAACCCCATGACTATCAACGCCTTACCTCACATGGATTACAGCGCGACCTCGCAGCTTCCGGGCTGAGTTGCCAGCAACTGTCAGCCAGTCTGCACTCATCGGCAAGTGCCGGGTTACTGCTGAACCTGTCTCTGGCCGGTAGCGCCTTACAGGCTATTCGCTCAAGGCACCCTGCCGTGCTGCTCACCCCGCTGCTGGCCCTGATCATCCCCTCGGTCAATATACTATTCTGGCTCGGTGCTCACCTGCTGCCACACTGGAATGCGTTCAGTTGTGGGCATCATCTGGTAGCCGAAAAAAACCGCTGCCCGGACCAGAAAGAACAGAGTCATGCAGAATAGCAGGGAGTTCATCGTATTCGGGGCACCGGCCATTGAACAGGCCGAGATTGACGAGGTAGTCGATTCGCTGACGCAGAGATGGCTGGGTACCGGGCCTAAAACAGCCCGATTCGAGGCGGATTTTGCAGACTATAAAGGTGTGCCTCCAGACACCGTTCTGGCCACGAATTCATGCACCTCGGCGCTGCATCTGAGCCTGCTGGCATCCGGGGTCGGGGCAGGAGACGAAGTTATCACCTCGGCGATGACATTTTGTGCCACCGCCAATGCAATCATTCACAGCGGAGCAACACCCGTTATCGCCGATGTCGATCCCATAACCATGAACATTGACCCGGCGGCTGTTGCCGACGCCATCAATGAGCGCACCGCGGCCATTCTGCC
This sequence comes from Gammaproteobacteria bacterium, assembly GCA_022825085.1. Classification (GTDB taxonomy): domain Bacteria; phylum Pseudomonadota; class Gammaproteobacteria; order JAJDYQ01; family JAJDYQ01; genus JAJDYQ01. The sequence continues at coordinate 5,337 of JAJDYQ010000073.1, read as the reverse complement.
AGTACATTTTGGTGGCGCACTCTGCGATATGGCCCGCATCATGCCGCTGGCCCAATCACGGAGACTGAAAGTGATCGAAGACTGCGCCCATGCCATCGAAACCCGATCCTCACTTGGCAAGGCAGGCACCTTTGGAGATTTTGGCTGCTTCAGTTTCTATGCCACCAAAAACATGACGACCGGTGAGGGTGGCATGGTGATCGCCGCCAATCCCGAACATACCCATTATATGAAAAGTATGGCGCTACACGGCATGACCCGCGACGCCTGGCATCGCTATCAGGATGATGGTTACAAGCATTATCAGGTTACTCAGGCAGGCTTTAAGTACAACATGATGGACATTCAGGCAGCCATTGGCCTGCATCAGTTGGCACGCATTGAACAAAACTGGCACCGTCGGTCTGAAATATGGAATTATTACCGACAGGCTCTGTGCGATCTGCCACTGCGCCTGCCCGCCTCGGCACCGGCAGGCGAACGCCATGCCTGTCACCTGTTCACACTGATCAATGAGCACCCCGTACTTGGACGTGACCAGATACTGGAAGCACTTAAACAGCGCCATATAGGTTGCGGAGTGCATTATCCATGTCTGGCCGAGCATCCTTATTATCAACAGACCTACGGCTGGAGGCCCGAACAGGTACCCCATGCGACCCATATCGGACGAAATACATTCAGCATCCCGCTCAGCGCAGCACTGACCGATGATGAAGTTGAATATATTGCCCGCAGCCTGATTGAGCTGTTTTCCGATTGAGGGAATTGATGCCATGAGTGATTTTATTTTCAGCCTTACACCTCCGGACAAATCGCAGGCAGCGGATACAGCACAGAATCTTTTCGACAGTCCACTCTGGCAGCAGCATCTGAATCGGGCATTTGCCTGCCGGACCCTGTATGGCCGGCACCAGCCAACCGGCGCACTGTTCACGATTACCGTGTTCCGGATCGGTCTGTTCAGCATTGGTTATCTTGGTTTTCCTGTCGGCAGCACTTCATTGTCGCCGGCTGCCATCAATAAATTGCAAAGTGCCGACTATCCTGTCCCCATTCATATCCTGCGATTTTCACCCAGCGCATTCAGTGTCGGTGTATTCAATCAGGACACCACCCTGGATTTGACAGCCACCACCGTCCCGGAAACTGCGATTACCGATCTGCAGGCATGGGATGTGATACGTCTGCGCAAAAAATTAAGGTGGAGCATAAAAAGAGCGAATCGGTCTGACCTGGATATACAGGAGGCCTGTTCGGCCGACCATGCCGAACACCTGTATCGATTATATGAAGCCACCATCCGCAGGCATGGCGGCAGCCTGCGCTATCCCCCGGACTATTTCAGTGGGCTGGTTAAACTGTCTCAAAAGACCGGGCTTATCCACTGCCGTCTGGCAACCATGGGCGGTCAGGTCGCCGGATTTATAATTACGGCACAGCACGAAAAAACGGCCTATGAACTGCACAGCGGCTTTGATCCGGCATTCCGGACGCACAGCGTGCTGGACAGGCTGGTATATGGGGCGATTCAACAGGCACAGCAGGGCGGCGCACAATGCTTCAACCTGATGGCCTCGCCGGCAGACCAACCCTCACTCGTCTGGGCCAAGGAAAAATGGGGTGCTACCACCCGGCTGCAAAACTCTTATACCATTGACATTGATAAACGCTATGCCATACCGCTCAGGCTGGCGCTGGCGGCCCATGGCCTTGGGAAGAAACTCCTGCATCGGCTGTCACACATTTAATATCGCCTATTGAAGCAGACGTGAGCGTATTCTGTGTGCAAGTTGCCCAGCATCGCTGGCAATACCGCGCAGGTAGCGGCTGCGAAAATTGACAAGGTTATCCATGCCAATAAAGAACAGGTTCGGCATATCGATGCTCTCCATATCCCGGACTTCCGGTTCTCCACGTGGACCATCGGGCTTCTTCAGCAGAGAGGAGTCAAGATACTGTAGCGCGAACCGATAACCGGTCGCATAGATAACCAGATCGTATTTAGTCTTTGTGCCATCCGCAAACACCACATAGCCGTCCCGAATGCCATGAGTTTCAGCCCTTTTTAATACTTTTCCGGCATTTAGCAACATGCCTGTTTCACCACCCTCCATATCAACCCAGGAATTCATCTTTATGTGGGGCTGAAATCTTATCTTGACTGCCTCATATAAAAAATAGATGGCCTTTCTCAGGCTGCCTCGAAGGGTGTGGTCCTTTCTCAATAACAACTCAGAACGGCAGGATATATCTACCTTGAAACCGAATTTACTGAGCTCAACCATTAGCTGACCAGCGGTCGCCCGCTTGCCTATCAGCAGGATGTTTTGAACATCAGGATAATCCATCGCAATCTGCCGGGCCGATAGATAGCGACAGGCATGCAGTTCGGACAGGCTGCCATCATTACCTTCCGGCATGGCTGGCATATACGGGTTTGCAAAATAACCCGTCGCACATACAACAAGCCGGGCAGAATAAACCCCTGCGCTGGTCTCAACCCTGAACCCGTTATCTTGCCGGCTGATATTTTGCACTAGCACACACGGCATTACCCTGATATGGTTTTTTCTCGCATAGCGTTTCAGATAATCATGGTAGAAATCCTTGCTGACTATCGCAAGGGGGTTGCGCAGTCCAATCCAGCTACCCGGCAGAAGGTTCACCCACCAGGGGCTGATAACCATCAACTTGTCGGGCATGGATTGCCATGAAAAACCAATTTCCTGCCGCTCCAGAATGTCGTAATCAATACCGTATCTTTGCAAATAATAACCCAGACTCAATCCGGCCGGGCCGGCACCGATGATGATGACATCTCGAAACCGCAACTGACCCATCAAGCCGGCTTGCGCAACATAAACAGAGTATCGAAGTAATCAATCGGCAGCCTGCACAGTAGAGAGGAATACCATTTGTCTATTTTGAACAGGAGAGGGAACATGCTTTGCGGTACAAACCCGTAACGGACGGGGTATATAAGCGGGAAGTGCCCGGCTCTAAACGGTTGCACCTGCTCAACCCGCAGGCCTGCCTCAGAAAACAAGGATATGAAGTCCTGAATACAACGCTGCTTTTTGTGCTCGCCATCCATTATTTTTTTTATTGTCGCTATCCTGCGGGTCTGCTCTATACAAACATAAGGTGCTCCCGGCTTGAGCACGCGCCCCAGCTCACACAAAACCTCCAGCAAGTGCTGTTCATTCAGGATGTGATTGAGTACCGTGTAGCTCGCTATCGCGTCAAAGCTGTCATTACGAAAAGGTATGCGGCCTCCATCGTATTGTAATAATGCTGCATTACCCGTGTGCAGAGCGAGCAGATCAAACGCAATATCAATCCCGACTGCCCGCATCTCCAGACTATTCAGATGTTTGGTGATATTGCCGGTACCGCACCCGAAGTCAAGTATGCAACTATTTTTATCAAGTGAAGCAATGGCACCCGCTATCTTTGCATCCCGATATGCTTTTATATAAGCATTTTTGTACCCGCGAATATCCGAGGGATCTATGACCGCTCCGTCAACACCAAATCTCGACATGCTGCCCCAGTATGTCTGGCTCAATTTTGATTCTTCGCGCATGGCCATGATATTAACAATAATTCAGTAATTATATAAAACAGGATCTCGCATGCAGTATAAAGAATTCGAAATACAACACCGTAAAAAAACAACTGCTCTACAGGCAATCCGAAAAGACTACCCAGCCAGAGGAAAATAGCCTCTCGAACCAGGATGCCGCCGGGGACCACGATTGCCAGCAATGCCAGCCACGAGGCTGCGGCATAAAACCAGCCGATATATAAGAAAAGCGGTGATTCGCCACCGACCATAAAATAACAAATCATAAAATAAAGCACCCATATAATACACAGGCAGAGTAGAATAAGCGTTGCCTCCCACCCTGAATGTCTCTGGTATTCGACCGGTGTAATAGAGAAAATGCTCGCCACATAGTTAAATATACGGGTCAGTGTATTATGGGTCAGCAATGGAACGGTCAAACACATCAGCAACACACCTGACAACGCAACAAGCAGGCTATCCAGAAGAAACCAGGCTGCCAGCGTAGCAAGTACCAGTACTGATAGGATATTAGTTATCAAATCCTGGGTAACATTCGCCTCCCAGACAACGGAGGCTCTGGCGATATCCGCCATTTTGACAGACTGAGAAATAATGCCGAACACCTTGCCTGGAATGTATCTGACAACCTGACCATTTGCATAGGCAGCAACTACCTGCCACCAGTTAATTGACGGCAGTCTGTATTTGCCAAGAATCAATACATGTATCCATGCCCTAAACAGCAGAGTAATCAGGCAGAAAAATACTGCCAACAGGCAGTCTGTAATGCCGATAGAGAAATCCGTCGCTCGAATATCCCCGATGGCAGGCACCATAATATAAAGGATCGCTATCAGGCTGATACCCAATAGCAGATACAGAATAAACTGCCGATTTTTTAACAGCGCCATCATGATGCTCCCATATCTACATGCTGCTGGTGGAAGCCAGAATTCAAGACCTGTAATAAACGCTGGCAGGAAGACTCCAGAGATAACAATGCCCCAAGTCCGGCGCAGTCACCAAGCCGGTTCGCAGGGGAATCTACAAGGGCTTCTCTTATGGCGGTGGCGATATCGGTGGCGGCGGTACCCCGCGCCAGAACGCCAAAACCATAATCCGCGAAAAGGTGCGGCAGGTCTCCCACCGGTGTCATGATCAGTGGTGTATTGCAATGCACCGCGTCGGACAGGATAACCGGTATGGATTCGATGCGTGACGGCAACAACAGATAATCGGCGGCAGCAATAAAATCAGCGGCCTGTTTCGCCCCCAGATAGCCGCGCAGGGCTACCGGTCGATTCATTTGCTGCAATCGATCCACCGCTGCTTTTACCTCTGCCTCCAGAGGGCCACCACCTGCAATCACCACCCCGGCGATGCGTGCCCAATCCTGCTCTTCAAGCATTTGCAGCGCCTGCAGCAGCCGGTCAGTGCCCTTATTCAGATGCCAGCGCCCCAGAAAGTGCAGCGTGCGTCCGGCGTTATCATCGAGAGGCTGCTGTCTGGCAACCGGTGGCAATCGACGTGCGCTGGGCAAAAACATACACTCGCGTCCCGTCATTACCCGGACCTCATCACAAAGCCCGAATCCATCCGCAAAACAATGGCTGGCACCTCGGGCACAAAAACGCAGCAGGGGGCGGAGCACAAGGTTATCTTTATAGTTCCAGACATCGCTGCCAAGTGCCCAGACAGCGTACCGCACCCCGAATATCGTGGCTGCCAGCCATGCCCAGAGTCCACAGGGCACGAGCCACAAT
>JAJDYQ010000100.1 GCA_022825085.1 Gammaproteobacteria bacterium | reverse complement strand
TGGCGTTCTCCATCAATTTGACGAGTCAGGCGGTCATATTGCTCAAGCACCTGCTCGTATCTGGCCAGACCATTGGCGTCGAGCTGTCCGTCCCGTGCCTGTGTGCGCAGGACTTCGCGCTCCTTAAGCAATCGAGGGTGTTCAGCGTTGGTGCGCAGACTAATCTGAAGCGCAGTTGTTTTGCCGTCCGCGCTGATGATCAGATCACGATAGATCGGGCTGTTAATAAGCTCAAGGCGGGCCCGCGCTCTGACCACGGTCGGCTTTTCCAGAGTCTGCACATTATTCGCCATGGCTGTTAGTGGTACATCGGAGCTTTTCAACAGAGGCACATCCAGCAGAGTGGTTACGCTGGAAACCTGTGGGATTTTCCTGATTTTGTCCCTTAAACTCGCCAGTGGCAGTAAAGCCGTATCGGAAAACAGATCGGCATTCGGCGTATAGCTCAGAAAAAGAAACTCCTCGCCACCGTAATGCTCACTTACCTGGCGCAGAGCCTCCAGATCCTTGTCGCCTTCCAGGATAAGAGAATCAGCCGAGGCATCCAGCCTGAAAGACTCAATGTGCCAGACAAAAAAGCCCAGAACCAGCACAAGAACCAACAAGGTCAACCAGGAATACCCCAGCACAAGCCGGTCATAGATTTCAGCGATTTTTGTCTGCATATTTTTGAGCGCCTGTTATTGACTTGAATCGAAGTCACGACATGACAGAAAAACTACCATCAGACCGCAATGTTCGAGGAAGTGCAGAGGTTTAGCCTTTTTCCGGGTACTGCTTTCGGGTATTTCTTGATCTTTTCTGCGGGAAATCTCGTATAAAGGCCGGGTCAGTTATGCCAAAGTGCTTTGCAATGTCTTCCTTGCGTTTCCAAATATCTTCATGTTTTACGCAGAGGACCAAATCCGAATCATATTCCCGGAATGCCCTGATTTGCTCGCGAATGGCTGACAACAGAAGTTTTCGGATAGGCTGTGACATGAAGTTATTAAGCATCCACCGAGGCAGCAGATAGAGCAATGGCCATATACCTGTCCCAAGCTTCGCTATATGAAAGCGTTGGAGGTCCCGTCTTCGCAAACTTTCATATATAGTCTCTGGATCACCGTAAAGATAAAGAATACGTGATTTACCCAGCCCCGGCATAGGATATGGGATATGCTTCAGACAATCAGCATCACTTGCATCATTTATATCAGCAAAGCGTAATGTATGCAACATCAACATACTTGAGGCCACACCACCAGGCGAGATAATCAGACAGGGTTTCACGTCGTCGTGATCGATAAAATTTAACCGGATTCGGGATATACGAAGCAATATATAAATACGACCTAATAGATTCCAGCGAGCATATTGCGGAATTTTATCTTGGGAGATGAAATGGAAAGTATAGATTTTATGTAAGATTTGATGGAGTCGCTTCTTGTAACAATATTTCATAATTTGACTCTTCATTTCCTTTCCTTGCTCCTTATGCTCGCAATAACTGCTTTACAGGCCATAGCTTTTGAGAAAAGACAGGAACTTCAATCTCTCCGCACATCGCCTGAAATTATTTCTTTGTGAGTCTCTGATTTTTTTTGGGGGATGATTATAGTGAACATCGACGAGTTATATCAAGCAGAACGAATGACTCTAAAAGTAACCGGATAGCGAAACACTCTGCCCTGCCAGGTTTTCAAAGTTCCTGCGAGCGTACCTGTCAGGTGTAACAAAAGGATGACCGGCACAAATATCCAGCCGACAGGTGTCGCGATCAGAATCAGGGCAAAAATAGCATAAAAAATGATCGTCAACTGGAAATTCATCACCTCACGACCCTGCTGATCAATATAGTGGGATTCCCCACGCTTGAGAAGCCAGAGAATCATGGGTATCAGAAAATTCCCGACAGGAATAAAAAGGCCGGAAAAGTGTATCCAGGTTGCGTAGATACGCTCTTGATCACTGATTACATCACTGGAGTGAATGTTCATGCCATTAAATTTCATATTACTACTGTCCTGCTGCCGCCCTTTGCCGTATGGTTTCATATAATAGCACGCCTGCGGCGACAGAAACATTCAGGCTGCCAGCCTGCCCGGATACAGGTATGCCGACAAACTGATCACAATGCTCACGAGTCAGGCGGCGCATGCCCCTGCCTTCACCTCCCATCACGATAACCTGTGGTCCCGTCAGGTTTGACTGATAGATATTTTTACCATCCATGGTTGCCCCTGTGATCCATAAACCACCATCCTGCAGCTGCTTCAATGTTCGTGCCAGATTAGTGACCTGTATAAACGGCAAATACTCGGCTGCACCACTGGCCGACTTGCGAGCAGTAGTATTCAGCCCGGCCGCCCTGTCCCGTGGAGCAATCACGACATGGGCGCCAGCAGCACAGGCGGTACGAAGGCAGGCACCCAGATTATGCGGATCGGTGACACCGTCAAGAGCCAGCACCAGGGGCGTGCCGTCTATCGCTGCCAGGAGTTCGGGCAAATCATGCTCATGGCGAAGGCCGGTGGCATGTGTCAGTAAAACCGCACCCTGATGTACCTGCCCTTCGGCACGCTCGTCGAGCTCATCGCGACCGACGTACTCAATGGCAATACCATGCCGGCCTGCTTTATCAATAATTGACAATATACGTTTATCGCGACGCCTGCGATTCAGCCACAGTGTCAATGCCTTATCCGGTGCCGATTCAATCGCCGAATCAACGGCATGCAGCCCACAGACCACCACCGCCTCGCTCATCGACGCCTTCCCCTTCGAGGTTTGCGTCCCTTTCCTCTTTTTTTGCCGGGAGCAGCACTCAACAGCCTGTCAGGTAATTCGACCGGTTCCAGATCAACCTTGCGATCCTCGACATCAACCCGTATCAACCGAACCCTCATGGCCTCACCCAGCCGGAACGATATGCCCGTATGCTCCCCGTTAAGCCGATGATGCACAGAATCATAGTGAAAATAATCATGTCCGAGTGCCGTCACATGAACTAGTCCGGAAATGCCGATATTTTCAATCTCGACAAACAAACCGAAATTATTCACGCCGGCAATCACACCATTAAACTCCCTCTGAGGATGATCCAGAAGGTACTGACACTTTAGTATTTCATCAACATCCCGGCTGGCCTCACTGGCCCGGCGCTCATGAGCTGAACACTGATGCCCGAATTTTTCCATGTCACGCCCGGCATACCGGTAATGATCAGCACGGCCACCCTCTGCAAGATGGCGTATGGCGCGATGCACCAGCAAATCAGGATAGCGCCTTATCGGAGAAGTGAAATGGGAGTAAGACTCCAGCGACAGGCCAAAATGGCCCTCATTATCCGGCTGATATACAGCCTGTTTAAGGGACCTTAACAGGACGGTCTGAATAACATGCGCATCCGGGCGTTGTCTGGTTTCACTCAATAATTGATCATAATCCTTGGGTTCCGGTTCATCCCCCCCGTTGAGTGACAGACCCAGCCCGGCCAGAAACTCCCTCAAAGCGTTCAGATCGTCCCCGGCGGGTCCGGCATGAACCCGATACAGGGCCGGCAACTGATGCTTTTGAAGATGCTGCGCCGCCGCGATATTGGCCAGAATCATACACTCCTCGATGAGCTTGTGTGCGTCGTTACGCACCAGCGGTCTGATTGCACACACCTGTCCCTGATCATCGAAAGTAAAACCGGTTTCCCCGCTCTCAAACTCAATAGCCCCACGATGCCGACGCCCTTTGGCCAGCACCTTGTAAAGCCCGTACAAATCCTCCAGATGAGGCAATAAACCGGCATACTCAGCACACAATGCCGCATCTTTTTCCACCAGCATGGCAGCAACCTCTGTATAAGTCAGGCGAGCGCGAGAACGCATCACCGCGCAATCAAACCGGGCACGAACAAGCCTGCCCTGCCTGCTGACATCCATTTCACAAAGCATACAAAAGCGGTCCACATCGGGATTGATCGAACACAGGCCGTTGGAAAGCGCTTCCGGCAACATCGGAACGACCCGATTGGGAAAATAAGTTGAAGTGCTGCGCTCGTATGCCTCGGCATCCAGTGCCGTATCGGGCCGGACATACCAGGACACATCAGCAATCGCGACAAACAGCTTCCAGCCTTTTTCGGCCGGCTGGCAATAAACGGCATCATCAAAATCACGGGCATCTTTACCGTCAATAGTGACCAGCGGCAAATCGCGTATATCTCGACGTTTCTCAATCTCCTCCTGCGGCAGTGCCTCACTCAATGGAGCGGTTTCCTGCAATACCGCCTCCGGCCATACATGCGGCAGACCGAACTTCCTGATTGCCAGCTCGATATACATATCAGGAGTCAGCGTATTGCCCAGAATCTCGGTTATTTCGCCCAGAGTATGAGACTTTTCAGTCGGATAACCAGTAATCCGTGCGCTGACAATATCACCATGACAGGCACCGGCTTCGGCTCCCGGCGGAATCAGAATATCCTGTGTAAGGCGGCGATTTTCCGGACGCACAAACCCCAGCCCCGCCTCCTCAAAAAAATGACCTGAAACCGCCATGACCCGACGTTCAAGAATCTCCACCAGTCTGCCTTCCGGTTTGCCTCTGCGATTGAGTCCGGCCGGACGCACAATGGCCCGATCACCGTGCATCAGGGTGCGCATCTGTCTTGCCGACAGATACAGATCATCCCCGCCGGCATCCGGTTGCAGAAAACCAAAGCCATCGCGATGGGCAACCACCTCTCCAACCACCAGATCGGCCTGGGTCACAATCGCATACTGACCCTTGCGATTACGAAACAACTGCCCATCCCGCACCATGGCGCCAAGGCGACGCTGCAACGCTGTTTTCTGATCAGCATCCCGGTATTCGAGGATATCGGCAAGGTGCTCGAACGGCAAAGGCCCCAGTGCCTCATCAAAACACTCGAGGATAAACTCACGCGAAGCGATAGGCCGCTCATAATTCTGTGCCTCCCGATGTGCAAACGGGTCTTTGCCGGATTTCCTTAACATGGCCCGCATCATACATGAAGATATGACTTTGCCCTGTATAAAATCAGAAAGCGGTCATACTGCACAGACAATCAGGGTGTGCACAATACCAACCGTGACCAAAAGCGCAGTTTATGATGGACTCATACACAGACTTGACAGGGATGCTTCAACGGCTTATTTTTGCTGGAAACTTTCACTGTGCTCAATCGAAGGCAGGGGGTAATCAAGAAAAATGACAAGCAGCACAACGCAGCATCTCAAGACAGGTGCCGCCACACTCAGGCATACCATGCAGGCCGACAACAGGCGATGGCACCATACACATCGAGTTGTGAACCTGCTGCATGATTGGACAACCCGGACCTGCCCGCCTCCCGCGCCACCGGCTGAATCTCCCCTCAGCTATCGCCCTTCTTCACTGCACAGCATTGCGGGTCGCAAATCCCCGGCAATCACAGCCGCACTGCTGTTGTTATGGTGCGCCCTGCTGCCCGCAGATGGTGCGACGCCGGTCATCGGTGACGGTAATCCCGGTCAGGAAATCGAATATCCCGAAGGTGCGGTCAGCCGCATCCTGACCCTGCCGGCGGGCAACTGGCACCTGTCGGGACCGGATGCAGCCCGCTTCCGGCTCGAGGCAGACGCGCTGCGTTTTGTCGCCCGGCCTGATTTTGAAACACCGACAGATATGGACAGCGACAACCGCTATCAGGTGACCGTGCACCGCACTAGAGAGAAATCCGACCACATACCCGTGACAGTCCGGGTAAGCGACCGCAACGAACCGGGCCATGCCATGCTACAGCCGCGGCGTCCCATCGTCGGAGAGACGGTAACAATACAGCTCACGGACCCCGATCAGGCCGATTCCGATCCGTCCCCGCTTGTGCGCTGGCAACGCTGGCAGGCACCCGGCGAATGGCAGCCGGTCCCGCAGGCAGGCGGACTCCACTACACACCAACAGCCGCCGATGTCGGTCACCCCTTACGGGCGGACATATCCTACAGCGACCGCCACGGTACAAACCAGCAGGCAGCGGTTGAGCTGCCACACCCGGTTTTAGGCCCGATGCTCCTCACCCTCGAAGCCCGGACAGACAGCAGCAAAGCGTCATCCGAACTCGGAGACACTGCCTTAAGACCCGCCTTCCATCCCCGCATTACGCATTACGGACTACCCTGCAACGAACGTGACGTGATGACCGTCTCATTCACGGCACCACCGGATGTCCATGTCTCGGTGAACGGCATCCAGCCCGCGCCCGGAACCAAAGGTGCGTCGGCAGTATCCGTCACACCCGTCAGTGACGTAACAGTGACCGTCGCCGCCTCGAATGGAGCCTGGAGCGCCTACACCATTCACTGTATGCCGCCCAGACTATGGAAGATCCGGCCCGAACCCGACCCCGAACAGCCACTGGCCATGCAGCTTGGAGTGACGCGCGGCCCCTGGGTGGCGGTCATTGACGAACATGGCGTATCCCGTACCCATCTTCAGGCAGAAGGAAATGCAGCAGGATTTTTCCTGCGCCCCTTTGGAGCCGGCCCGCACCTGCAATGGGCACATGCCAGCATCGACGAAGGCGAGGGTCCCGCAACACGACCCTGGCCGGAAGCCTTGTCGTGGAGGATACTCAACCGCGACTTCGTACCGCTGCGAACGGTCTCCACCGGCGCACCGCTGACTACCACAGGACGGCATGATTTCCAGTTACTGGAAGACGGTTCGACGCTGCTGATGACCTACGAACCATCGGTCCGCGACCTGCGGACGCTGGCATTTTCAGACAACAACGGCAAACCATTCGGTGCCGCCGTCAAGATGGAAGATTCCGCTATCCAGCTCCAGGGGCCGGACGGCACAGTACGCTGGACCTGGAACTCCTGGAACCGGCTGCCGCTGGAAGACTGTGCCCAGCACTGGTTCCCCGGCGACTGGGCGCATGTCAACTCCCTGCAATGGACAGACCAGGGCGTGCTGGCATCCTTCCGCGGCTGCTCGACGGTCGTCATGCTGGATCCGAATGCCGCACCCGGCGCGGAGATCATCTGGCGGCTCGGTGTCAGCAATCTTGCTGCCGATGACTGGGCACACCGCGGCCTTGGCCCGCCGCCGCTGCGCATCATCGGCGACCCCGATGGCGAATTTTGCGGCCAGCATGCCGCGCAACTATTGCCGCCGCCGGCAGGACTGACCCTGCCGCGCCTGCTGCTGTTCGACAATGGCGTGGCCTGCGTCATCGACCCCCACACCGGAAAACCCCTCGGTCGGCAGCCCGGCATCTACAGCCGGGCCGTGGAATATGCCCTTGATCTGGAACACGGCGAGGCGATCTTCGTGCGCGACCATGCGCTCCGCGGCAGCCGCGACATGCTCGGTCGTGCCGGTGGCCATGTGGAACCCCTGCCGGATGGTGACTGGCTGATTAGCTGGGGCGGTCCGGGTCGTGTCGGCACCACACAGGTCGGCGGAAAGCTGCCGGTCGATAGTATAACGCGGGTCGATCCAGATACCGGCGTGGAAAGTTTCCGGATACCGGCGGCAGGCAGTGGCATGCGCGCCCTGCCGGTCAGCCCGTTTGCCACCATGCAGGCACCGCAGCCACTGGCTGCCGTGCTGTCAGATGTGCCGCCAGCGGGACATGCGGGTGCCGCAGACCGGGTACAGGTTACGGTCGCATTCTCACGTCCGGTGGCGGCATTTGGCCGGCAGACCGGCTCCATTTCAGTCACCGGCGGCGTGCTCACCTCGGCAGCACCACTGACCGGCTTCGGGCGGCCGGCCCATGCCTGGCAGCTCGTGCTGACACCGTCAGACGACAGGCCGCTGCAACTCGCCTTTAAGCCCGGCATCGCCTGTATGGGGCAGACTGCCGGCATCTGTACGATAGACGGACAGCGGCTGCACAGCGCACCGGATACCATAACAATACCGCGGCTTATCCCGCAAAAACCCATATAAAACCCGATGGCAAAACCGAAATCCGACATTTTTTTTGGCAAAAAGGCAAAATGGCATGTATAATATAGAACATGATTTCTGGCAGGCACCCAATCAATGTTTGTTTTGGGTCAATAGGGAGCAAAGGCTGCAAGTCAGCCTGTAATCTCAATGGATGCTGATCGGCCTGAGGTGCATCGGTCAGTGTCACGGCGGGCAGGGCATCCGGCCCTTGACGGATACCACAGGCGCTAATCCATGGCCTGCACCGAATGAATGCAAATGAAAGGAGTGATACAATGAAAATCAGCAAATGGTTGACTATGATCAGTAACCGGAGGTTCGCCATGGTGAACAATATCCCTGTGGCGATAAACAATGCTGTCCGGCATATTGCTGTGCATATTGGCATGTCTAAAAATA
>JAJDYQ010000024.1 GCA_022825085.1 Gammaproteobacteria bacterium | reverse complement strand
TGAAAAGAGCAATCCAGAGTGGGTGGATTTATATGGAGAATTGGTTTAAGTGGATTCCTGCTTTCGCAGGAATGACAGTGCCCCGGCCAGGATGGATTCCTGCTTTCGCAGGAATGACAGTGCCGAATACCCGGTTTGTATCAGTCCGGTCCCGCTTTTTTATGGCTCAAGCTGCGTCAGAAATACGGCAATGCACCGGCCGCCAGTGACCCGGACCGGTTGTTGTCGGACTCATTGATGGATGCACTGGAGTATGGCAGTTCCCGGATATCGAGCCGCTGGGACGCTAAAAGGCAGGACGGGTACTGACCTCGTAGAATGCCGCCGGCATCGCCTGTGCGGGCTCGTCCTGAATTTACCGAGGAAATGCCGTGATTTTCCAGTCCGTTCCTATGGCGCTTATGTCCAGGATATGTAGCTTTTTTCGGTCGGACATTTTTTTCAGTGCCGGCAGGTGAAATAGCCCGTGTGCATTGTCTCCCATGATATGTGGTGCCATAAAGATAATGATTTCGTCTGCCAGCCCGGCTGCCAGCAGTGCTCCGGCAATGATTGATCCAGACTCGACCAGAACATCGTTGATTTCGCGTCTGGCAAGCTCTTCCATCACGGTTTGCAGGGGTAGTCTGCCTTTTTCATCTGCGTCAATATGTAATATCTGTGCGCCGGCCTGCTTAAGCGCTGTGCCGTTTTTATTTTTTACCGTGCTTATGATCAGCGTTTGACCCTGCAGGTTCAGCATTTTGGATTGCGGTGACATGCGTGCCCCGGAGTCGCAAATTACTCTCAGGGGCTGCGCTGTATCAGCCGGGATTTCTGCCCGCAGGGACGGATATTCTGATACCCGGAAGGTCAGCGATGGATTATCCGCTGTTACTGTCCCTATACCTGTCAGTACTGCTCCGCTCGCGGCACGCATACGGTGTACTTCTGCCCGTGCCTCAGGCCCGGTAATCCACTGGCTTTCGCCGGATGCCATGGCAGTGCGCCCGTCAAGGCTCATGGCCATCTTAATGCGGATATATGGTAGCCCTGTGGTCATGCGCTTGATAAAGCCGGGGTTAAGCTGCTCGGCTTCCGCTTTTAGTATATTTTTGGTGACCGGGACTCCGGCCTGTTGAAGAAACCGGATACCTGCGCCTGATACGGCAGGGTTGGGGTCCGTCATGCCGATCACTGCTCTGGAAATGCCGGCTTCGACCAGTGCATTGACGCAGGGCGGTGTGCGTCCATGGTGTGAGCAGGGTTCCAGAGTGATATACGCCGTCGCGCCCCTTGCCTGTTCGCCGGCCTCTCTCAGGGCATTGATTTCGGCATGTGGTTCGCCGGCCTTGCGATGAAATCCCTCACCAATAATTTTTCCATCCTTTTCGATAACACAGCCTACGCGGGGATTCGGGCGGGCGGTGTACCAGCCCTGTCGCGCAAGGCGAATGGCGTGTGCCATGCAGGTTGAATCATTCATCCGTCGTTTTTACGGGTGATGCCCGGGTCAATATCGGGCAATAGTGCATACATACCTATCATGCGTTGTATCAATTAATCCCGCTTGAGTAAGTCCATTTGGTGGTCTTGCAGCTCAGGGGTCGGGACTTTCTTCAGTCGTTCGACTTCATCAGTAAACTCTCCGACATTTCGGAAATCTCTATATACTGAGGCAAATCGGACATAGGCAACCTGATCCATCTGTTGCAGTTGTTCCATAACCATCTCACCAATCTGGCGCGAATGAATCTCTCGATCATCGAGTAACATGAGCTGGCTGCATATATGATTCAGCATATTTTCAGTGTCGTCGATAGAAACAGGGCGTTTTTCCAAAGCACGCTGGATACCGGTGCGCACCTTGTCTTCATTAAAATCCTCGCGGGCACCATTGGTTTTTATGACCCGTGGAAGCTGTAATTCGGCTCTTTCAAATGTGGTAAAGCGTGCCGAGCAGTGTGTACATTCGCGGCGACGGCGAACCTGATTGCCTTCCGGCACCAAGCGTGAGTCACATACCCTGGTGTCTCTGGTTCCGCAAAAAGGGCAGCGCATGAATCAGTCAGTCATGGTTTATCAGGCTCGCAGTGCTGAGTTCACACCGCTTTTTTCAGTGGGCATATACCGGCAGTGAGCGACAAACCACATGGACTTTTTCGCGGATATCTTTCAAAACGGCATCATCTGCCTTGCCACCGGACGCGATAGAGTCAATGATGTCACAGATCCAGTGAGCCAGATCGCGTGCCTCGTCTTCGACAAAGCCGCGTGTCGTAATAGCCGGTGTGCCGATGCGGATGCCACTGGTGACAAAAGGTGATTGAGGATCATTGGGAACGGCATTTTTATTCACGGTAATGCCGACAGACCCCAGAGTTTCTTCAATTTCTTTACCGGTCAGTTCATTCTCAATGAAGCTCACCAGAAACAGGTGATTATCTGTGCCGCCGGAAATAACATCGTAGCCGCGCTGCATGAAAATATCCGCCATGGCTCTGGCATTTGCGACTACCTGTTGCTGGTAGGCAGCAAATTCAGGTGACATGGCTTCTTTCAGTGCAATTGCCTTGGCAGCTATGACATGCATTAGTGGGCCGCCCTGTATGCCCGGAAAAACACGGGAGTTGAGTTTCTTTTCAATCTCTTCATTGGCCCGGGCCATGATCAGGCCGCCGCGCGGACCGCGCAGTGTTTTGTGTGTCGTGGTGGTCGTCACATCGGCTATTTGAACCGGGCTGGGATAGGCCCCGGTGGCAACCAGACCGGCGACATGGGCCATGTCAACCAGAAGATAGGCATCGACACTGTCCGCAATGTCACGGAAACGTTGCCAGTCAACGATACGGGAATAAGCCGAAAAGCCCGCTATGATAACTTTGGGCTGGTGTTTTCTGGCGAGTGTTTCCACTTGTTCGTAGTCAATTTCCAGGGTGTCTTTAGCCAGCCCGTACTGTACTGCATTAAATATCAGACCGGACATATTCAGCTTCATGCCATGTGTGAGATGACCGCCTTCTGCCAGACTCATGCCCAGCATCGTGTCTCCCGGTTCCATCAATGCCAGATAGGCCGCCGCATTGGCCTGTGAACCTGAGTGCGGCTGGACATTGACATAGTCCGCCTTAAACAGTTCTTTGGCGCGATCAATCGCCAGTTGCTCGGCAATATCGACATATTCGCAGCCACCATAGTATCGCTTGCCTGGGTAGCCCTCGGCATACTTATTGGTCAACTGTGAACCCTGTGCCTGCATAACACGCGGGCTGCAATAATTTTCCGAAGCAATCAGCTCAATGTGATCTTCCTGACGTTGTTCTTCATTGAGTATGGCGCGCCATATCTGCTGGTCAAAATCTTCAATAGTATCGTTCTCGGAAAACATGGAAAAATCCTCTATGCTCAAAAGTGGTCGGCAAGCCGACAAAACTGATCAGGGCAGGGCAGTAATGGCTCTGATTCTGAAGTCATCGTAAACCCCGGTGGATACATCTTCATGACAATATAGAGACAACTGTTTTATGTGTAAAGTGCAAACTGTTTGGTTGCTGTACTTAATCCAAATCTTGAGTGACCATTGCTTCAACCACAGCAGTCCAGCCTGTCGCAATGTTTTCGCGATTATAGCCGCCTCCCCCCATGGCCAGCAGCCTCCCCTGACAGTATTGATCGGCAATCTGACAGAGGCCGGCAGCAGCCTTTGAATGGGCGCGATGGGTGAACCGCATGTGAGTGATGGGATCTCCATCAATGCTGTCGGCGCCCGCTTGTAACAGGATGAATTGTGGACGATGGTGATGAAGGTAGCTCTCTATTTGTTGCCAGTAAACCTCAAAAACATCATCACCGGAGTTTGGGGGCACAGGCAAATTCAGCTTCATGCCTTTTGCTTTGCCTCGTCCTGTCTCTCCCGTGGCTCCGGTACCGGGATAAAGAAATTGACCGTCTTCGTGAATGTCGGCAAAAAGTACTCGCGGGTCATCTTCAAAGCTGTAAAAAACACCGTCTCCATGATGGGCATCGATATCGACATAGGCAACGCGATGCAGATCGAATTCATTCAGCAGAGTTTCAATAACTACTCCGCAGTCATTGAAGACACAAAAGCCGGATGCGGCGTCACGTCGTGCGTGATGCAATCCGGCAATGGGTATGAATGCGTGTTTAATTTCTCCGCGCATGATTGAGCGGGTTGCTGATAACGCTGTGCCGACAACTGTTGCGGCGGCTTCATAGACTCCCTTGAATGCCGGTGTATCACCACTATCCAGGTAACCTTCACCGGAGTCGGAACCAGTTTTTACTCTTTCAACATATTCATGTGTGTGAAACCGCTCAATCTCCTGCCGGCTGGCTTGTTGCGGCGACCGTTCTGCGACGAGCTGATCCAGGCCTTTTTGCCGATAGTGCACTTCGAATGCCCCCATGCGGTCCGGGCCGAAAGGATGGTTTTCACCAAAACCATAGCGGGCCAGTTTTTCGCCAAGGTAAACTACTGTGTCAAACATGCTTGTCAATGCCGATACCTGAAATGGTTTTTGCAAAATGCCTTTCGATAAATCCTGAGTCGGTCGGGGTTTTCTGAGATACAGGGATACTCTTTCAGGATAATGCCATTAGGTTGTTGATTTTGAAAGACACAGCTACATTCTTTTTCGCTGCCCGGCGGGTTCTGGACAGGCTTGTTCAGGATTCCTTTTGGTTCTATATATCAGGGGAGGGGAGTTGAGGTTGTGTACATGGTGAATCAGGCACTTTATCATGCGGCCTGTTTGCTGCGGTTCCCTTGTTTACTTGTTCCAAAATTACGACTCAGCTTATGGCTCAATATATCTATACCATGAATCGGGTGCGCAAGGTTGTCCCCCCGAAGCGTGAAATTCTCAAGGATATTTCTCTTTCATTTTTTCCGGGTGCCAAGATCGGTGTGCTGGGTCTGAATGGTGCCGGGAAATCTACTCTGCTGCGTATCATGGCCGGTATCGATGACGAGATTGACGGTGAGGCATGTCCCATGCCGGATATCAAGGTCGGCTATCTGCCGCAGGAACCCAGGCTCGACCCGGCAAAAGATGTGCGCGGTAATATTGAGGAGGCGTTAAGCGAATTCAGTGATGCACAAAAGCGTTTGGATGCGGTTTATGCCGCCTATGCCGAACCTGATGCCGATTTCGATGCGCTTGCTAAAGAGCAGGCCCATCTGGAAAATATTCTGCAGGCTGGCGATGGGCATAATCTGGAGAGGACTCTTGAGGTGGCGGCGGATGCCTTGCGACTTCCTCCCTGGGATGCCGATGTCACTCGGCTTTCAGGAGGTGAGCGCCGCCGTGTCGCATTATGTCGGCTGCTTCTCTCCAGACCCGATATGCTGTTGCTTGATGAGCCAACCAATCACCTGGATGCCGAGTCGATTGCCTGGGTAGAGCGGTTTCTGAAAGAGTATTCCGGTACCGTTGTTGCCGTCACCCATGACCGCTACTTTTTGGATAATGTCGCGGGCTGGATCCTGGAGCTGGACCGTGGATACGGTATTCCATGGGAAGGTAATTATACTACCTGGCTGGAACAGAAAGAAAGGCGCCTGAATGCAGAAGAGAAGCAGGAGACGGCCCATCAAAAGACAGTCAAACGTGAGCTGGAGTGGGTGCGATCCAATCCAAAGGGGCGTCATGCCCGAAATAAGGCTCGCCTGAAACGGTTTGATGAACTGAATTCTGCCGAGTTTCAGAAACGTAATGAAACCAATGAGCTTTATATTCCTCCCGGACCGCGCCTTGGTGACAGGGTGATCGAAGTTGAAAATCTGTGTAAACGCTTTGATGACCGGGTTTTGTTTGAAGATCTGAGCTTTAGCTTGCCCCCCGGTGGGATCGTCGGCATCATCGGCGCTAACGGTGCCGGTAAAACGACTTTGTTTCGTATGATCGCAGGGCAGGAAAGCCCGGATAGTGGTCAAATATCCATCGGTGAGACAGTCAGTCTGGCTTGTGTTGATCAGTCACGTGATTCCCTGAATGGTGATAAAACTGTATGGGAGGAAATCTCGGATGGCCTGGATATTATTCAAACAGGTAATGTGCAGCTTCAATCGCGTGCTTATGTCGGTCGCTTTAACTTTAGGAAATCCGATCAACAGAAGTTCATCAGGGACTTGTCCGGTGGTGAGAGAAACCGCGTTCATCTGGCGAAGCTCCTTCGCTCCGGTGGTAATGTCCTTTTGCTTGATGAGCCAACCAATGATCTGGACGTAGAGACGCTGCGTGCATTAGAGGAGGCCCTATTGAATTTTCCAGGTTGTGTCGTTGTGATCTCACATGATCGATGGTTTCTGGACCGAATTGCAACCCATATCCTGGCGTTTGAAGGAGACAGTCAGGTGGTATGGTTTGAGGGCAATTATGCAGATTATGAGGTGGATCGAAAACGCAGACTCGGTGAGGCTGCAAATCAACCACATCGAATCAAATATAAGCGGATTGATGCTTAGAGTCGGCTGCTGTTACGGATCCAATCAATGGCCTGTTTCAGATCTTCGGGTGTATCAATCCCCGTGCCGATGTCAAGCTCTGTCATGCCAACCTTGATCTTTTCGCCATTCCACAATACACGTAATTGTTCCAGAACCTCAGCAGACTCCGGTTCACAGGTCGGCATGTCAGCATATCTTTTTAGAAAACGGGCAGTATAGGCATAAAGCCCGATATGCCGAAAGTAGCCTGCGGCAGAGGCGGGTTTATCTCTGTTCCAGGGTATCGGTGCCCGGCTGAAATACATCGCATAACCATATCTATCCGTTATGATTTTTACAATGTCAGGATTATCAATATCTGTCCTTTCAGTCAAGGGATGACAAAGTGTTGCCATGCCGCAATCATGCTCCGATTCCAGCAGTTCAGCCACTTGATTCAGACACTCTGTTGGCATAAACGGCTCATCACCCTGTAAATTAACCACGATTTCATCGTCGTCCATATCGTGGATATTTGTCACTTCAGTCAGTCGCTCGGAGCCATTTTTATGTCGGTCGGATGTCATACAGCTTTCTGCACCTATTTTATGGGCCAGCGCTGCGATACGTTCATCATCGGTGGCAATGATGACGCGTTCTGCCAGACTGTTATTTGCACATTCAAATGTACGTTGCAGTATCGGTTTGCCAGCCAGATCGGCCAATAGCTTGCCCGGAAAGCGGGTTGATGAATAGCGCGCAGGAATTACAATGGTGTAGCTCAATGAATTTTCTCTTCTGATCTTTGTCCTGTTTGATTCTCTATGGTATTTTCAAGAAGTGCAAGTAATCGTTGGTTAAAGGAATTTTCAAGTGTCACATTTATTGGCACATACCAGAAAAATTGATTCGCGAAATACATACATTTAGTGGCATCTTTTTCTGTCATCATCACTGTGGCTTCATCTCCAAACTCAAAATCCTGTTGGCTATACTGGTAATGATCAGGAAATTCATGTTCTATAATGTCGAGCTGGTATTTTTTCAGTCTGTTAAAAAAACTGCCTGGATGGCCTATGCCGGCGATCGCATGTATCTTCAGGCAGGTAAACTCTGACAGTGATCTGGTTTCGCCCGTCTGCATATTAACCGCAAAGCAGTGACTGATGAACATTGAATATTCGTGCGGCTTACCCGATCCATTCGCTACGATTATATCCGCTTCACTCAGGCGCGATATTCTCTCTCTCAGAGGGCCGGCCGGCAAACACCAGCCATTACCAAACCGGCGTTCACCATGCACGACTACAATTTCAATATCCCTGCGCATGGCATAATGTTGCAGTCCGTCATCTGAAATAATGACATCGACATCATCGTTTTGAATCAGGCTTCGCGCGGCGGCAACCCGATCAGGGCCGACGGTCATTGGGCAGCCTGTCCGTGAGACGAGCATCACGGCTTCGTCGCCGACCATTTCAGGATCACTGTCTGCTTCAACTCGCTGAGGCCACTGCGTGGCTTTGCCACCATAACCTCGACTGACCAGACCTGGCTTATATCTATTTTCTTTCAAAAGCTCTGCCACCTGGATAACAAGAGGAGTTTTTCCATTGCCTCCGACGGTGATATTGCCAATCACGATAACTGGAGTCGGAAGCGATTGTGATGGTAATACTTTTATTCTGTAAAGAAGTCGACGGACAGATACCAACAGGCAGAATATCCAGGAAAAGGGTATCAGAAAATAATATTTTATACCTCGTTTGCTGCCATACCAGTATTCAGGTGCTTTGTGCATGACCTTTACGAAAACTGCATACTATGCATATGCTTGTATTTTTTGCCGGCCGCTAAAAGTTCATGATGGTTGCCAGACTCTATAATTTGACCATTTTCCATAACAAAAATCACATCGGCCATTTCAATAGTGGAAAGTCGATGGGCAATGATCAGAGTAGTGCGCCCTTGCATGAGTGTTGCCATGGCGGCTTGAATGTGTTTTTCAGACTCGCTATCCAGTGACGATGTCGCTTCATCAAGAATCAGTATCGGCGCGTTTTTCAAAAATGCACGGGCCATCGCCAGCCGCTGGCGCTGGCCTCCTGACAGTAATACACCGTCTTCACCTATCCGTGTATCCAGTCCTTGTGGCAGTTTTTCAATAAACTCCCAGGCATGTGCGTGTTTAGCCGCTCTGATCACTGCTTCGGTGTCGCTTTTTTTCACTGACCCATAGGCTATATTATTCATGATACTGTCATTGAACAATACAGTGTCCTGCCCGACATAAGAGATATTATTGCGTAATGAGTGGAGTGCTATATCCTTGATATCATCCCCATTGAGTCTGATACAGCCAGCTGTTGGAACATAAAGCCCTGGAATTAAATTAACCAGTGTTGTTTTCCCACTTCCTGATTTGCCAACAAAAGCCGCCACGGTTTTTGGTTTTATTTTCAGTGATATACCTCTAAGTGCGTCGCTTTCTTTGTCCACATACCGAAATCGAACATCTTTGTACTCAATGTTCACTGTTGGTTCTTTTAATGATTCTTTACCGTTATCTACTTCTGGCTCTCTATCCAGAAAGCCAAAAATATCCTGGCCTGCCGCAATGCCTCGTTGTAAGCTCCCATTCACTGTAGTAAGCCGCCTGATTGAGGGTAATAAAATTGTCATAGAGATCATATAAGCTGTTAAATCTCCAGCTGATATTGGAGTTGGCACATATCCGGATATAGAAAGAAAAATTGCGGCGGACACTGCCAGGGCAACTATCAACTGAACGAATGGTACGCTGAGCTGCTCGGTAACCACCAGTTTCATCTTTTGTGCTCGATGGTATTCCACTGCTTTTTGATATCGGGACTTTTCGTATTGTTGTCCACCAAATATCTTGACTACCTGATAGCCGTTAATGATTTCCTCCGCGATACTGGTGATCGTTCCCATGGACCTCTGCATGTTTCTGTTGATTCGGCGAAGTCTTTTATTAATGTATAAAACTATCAGCATAATCAACGGTGCCAGGATTAGAAAGCCCAGAGATAGGTAGAAATTTAGATAAAACATCAATGAAAGCTGGAATATCACTCTGGCGCTGTCAGATATGATGACCAGAATCGATTTGGATGCGGCGTCGGCAACCTGAGTAGTGTTATAGGTTATGCGGGATATTAGATCACCAGTGGACGAATGATCATAAAAGGAGCTCGGCAACGCTAGAAGATGGTGAAACATCTTATGCCGCATTTTCGCTACGATGTGACCCCCGGTAAATGCAATACAATAGTTTGCCAGATAACTACTGACGCCGCGAAAAATAAAGATGGCGATAATCGCCAGTGAAAAAAATAAGGCCAACTCGGGATTAGGGTTGACGATTCCCTCCTCCATAATAAGCTTCATCAAATAAGCGAAACTTGCCTCAATGAGGCTGCCTGCTATCATCGCAAAAGCGGCCACCAGCAGCACTTTCCAGTATGGATAAGCATATTTCAGCAGGCGTCGGTAAACGTGGAGGCCGTTCGCTTTGTTGTCATGTGTATTCTGATTCATGGGCAGAGTATTATTTTTCAGGTGTTGTTTGTACGGTTGGCATTGACAGGCGGCTAAAGCCAAGTTGCCCGGCAATGTCCATGACAGTCACCATGGACTGCCAGCTCGCCCCCTGATCGCCACGTATCGTAAAAGGCAGATCACGGTTATTTCCGGCGTGCCGGATAATGGCAACTTTCAGGGCATCAGGGCTGTTGTTCAATACTCTGGTGCGGTTAATGAAGTATTCACCGCTTGAGCTGACCGTTACTTCTATGGCTTTTTCTTGCATGGTCTCTTCGCTGCTGCTGGCTTTTGGCAGTTCAATTTCCATTGCGGACTCTTTTTCAAAGGTCGTGGAAACCATGAAGAAGATCAGCA
>JAJDYQ010000064.1 GCA_022825085.1 Gammaproteobacteria bacterium | reverse complement strand
ATGATGTTCATTATCTTCTTTTTTTAATGGCACTGTTGATTTTATTATGTTTCGGTTTATTGCTTTTTTTGGATTATTCTAATGCACAATAATATAAATATTCATGGCCTGCAGATTGATTCCGGGCTTTATCAGTTCGTTAATGACGATGTGATACCAGGCACTGGTATAGAGCCGGATCAATTTTGGTCGGGGTTGGCTGGTATTGTGGCTGAGCTGACGCCCCGTAATCGTGAGCTGCTGGCACGCCGCGATGAATTACAGGCCAGAATTGATCAGTGGCATCGTCAACATAAAGATCGGTCGCATGATGCCGCTGCCTATAAACAGTTTCTACTGGATATTGGTTATCTGCTGCCGGAGGGTGATGACTTTTCGGTCACGACTGCCAATGTCGATCCTGAAATATCAATTATTGCCGGCCCACAGCTTGTTGTGCCGGTCAATAATGCGCGATATGCCTTGAATGCTGCCAATGCGCGCTGGGGTTCTCTTTATGATGCACTTTATGGAACGGATGTTATAGACGAGCAGAATGAAGCGGAAAAAGGTGACCACTATAATCCGGTTCGTGGTGAGAAAGTGGTCCGCTATGCAATGCAATTTCTGGACAGGATGTTGCCCTTGATTGATGGTTCACACAGTCAGGTTGCCTGCTATGCTGTGGATGGTAACGGGTTACAGGTCGATATGAATGACAAAAAGACAGCGCTGGTCAATGAGGTACAGTTTATCGGTTACCAGGGAGAGGCATCTTCGCCTTCTGTATTGTTGTTCAAGCACAATCATTTGCATATTGAGATTCAGATAGACAGGGGCCATCCCGTTGGTATGAGGCATCCGGCAGGGGTATGCGATATTGTTATGGAGTCGGCTGTTACTACCATCCAGGATTGTGAGGATTCGGTGACTGCCATAGATGCAGAGGAAAAAATCGGCGTATATCGAAACTGGCTTGGTCTTATGAAAGGAGATCTTACTGCCAGTTTTGCAAAGGGCGGTGCCATGGTTGAGCGTTCTCTTGATCATAACAGGGGATATACCACGGTTAACGGTCAGCAGATAACATTGCCAGGACGTTCATTGATGTTGGTGCGCAATGTTGGTCATCTAATGACCAGTCCGGCCATGCTGGATGCCGACGGTAATGAGGTCTTTGAAGGTATTATGGATGCTGCGATTACCGGGTTGATCGCCTTACATGACCTCAGGGGGCTGGGACGATTCAACAATTCACGCTGTGGTTCCATGTATGTGGTAAAGCCCAAGATGCACGGCCCGGATGAAGTGGCCTTTGCAGTTGATTTGTTCGCATGCGTTGAACAAGTCCTGGGGATGGCACCCAATACCATGAAAATTGGCATTATGGATGAGGAGCGTCGCACTACGGTTAATCTAAAGGAGTGTATTCGTCAGGCCAGTGAGCGCATTGTTTTTATCAACACTGGCTTTCTTGATCGTACAGGTGATGAAATCCATACTTCCATGGAGGCCGGCCCTATGGTCCGCAAAGAAGCCATGAAATCTCAGCCCTGGATGAGTGCCTATGAAGACTGGAATGTCGATATTGGCCTGAGTTGCGGATTGCAGGGGTGCGCACAAGTCGGTAAGGGAATGTGGCCAAAACCTGATAAAATGGCTGAAATGATGGCAACCAAGCAGGCGCATCCTGAGGCAGGGGCTAACTGCGCCTGGGTACCTTCCCCCGTTGCTGCAACGCTGCATGCCTTGCATTACCATGAAGTTGATGTATTCGCACGGCAGGAAGTACTTAAGTCCCGCAAACGGGCGAGTCTCGATGATATCCTCAACATTCCCGTTGAATTGGAACCATCCTGGTCCTCGAAGGATATTCAGCAGGAGCTGGATAATAACTGCCAGGGTATTCTTGGTTATGTTGTACGCTGGATTGAGCAAGGTATCGGTTGTTCCAGGGTGCCGGATATCAATAATGTTGGCTTGATGGAAGATCGTGCGACCTGCCGTATCTCCAGTCAGCATATAGCAAACTGGTTACATCACGGGGTAGTCTCTGAAAAGCAGGTCATCGAAACCCTGCAACGAATGGCGCAGGTGGTTGACCGCCAAAATCATGGTGCCCCCGGTTATCTCAATATGGCCCCTGACTTTGCCGGCAAGGCATTTGCGGCCGCAAGGGATTTGATTTTCATGGGACGAGAAACGCCTAATGGTTATACCGAGCCGCCACTGCATAAGCGTCGGTTGGAGTTTAAGAGGCAGGTATGTTCTTGAGTATGCAGTAATTTCAAAAGAATTCGTCGCGTGCCTGCAAGTCCCCAATGCAGGGCAGTTATTCAATAATCTCTTTACCCCGTCCTTCCCTGAGCATGTCTCCTGTATTGCCTCTTGCGGCTTTGCGGGCCGGTATTTTTAGCATTCAGGATGCTGTAACAGATATGTGCTCAGGGTATGATGGGATGGTCGATCAAGTGCCGGATTGCCATGGAAGTCCTGTATCTCATCATTCCGCTATCGGTGATTTTAATCGCCGTTATCATCTGGGTATTCATGTGGGCTGTCAGAACCGGGCAGTTCGATGATCTTGAAGGGCCGGCACACCGTATTCTTATGGAAGAAGATATCATTTTGAATGATGACAGCTCCATTGACGATGCCGTTGATGGACAGGAGTCCGGCCGTTCGGCCCGGCCTCCGGGGGCTTCCCGACATTGAATGAGATCAGCCCATTTTTAGTGGTCTCCATTCCGTATTTAACGGCTCTTCTGGCAGGTTTTTTTGGTGGCCTGCACTGTATAGGTATGTGCGGCGGTGTTACCGGTGCCATGGTACTGGGGATACCGAAAGAAAGCCGTCATGGTCGTGATATTTGGCCTTATCTGCTTAATTATAATCTCGGTCGCATTCTCACCTATACAATTCTGGGAGTCTTGACTGGTTTTCTTGGTCATCAGGCAGGTGAATTGATCGGTCAGTACAATGGCTGGCTATGGTTGCGCGTCCTTGCGGGCGGTTTGATGGTTGCTATGGGGTTGTATCTTGCGGGATGGTGGTCGGGCCTTATCCATTTGGAAAAACTTGGGGGGCAGCTTGTCTGGCAGAAGCTCCGGCCTTTGGGTGGTCAGCTACTCCCTGTCGGGTCTCCTGCCGGAGCATTGCCTTTTGGTCTGGTCTGGGGGTTGCTGCCCTGTGGCCTGATCTACACCATGCTGGTCTGGTCACTGGCATCCGGTGGCTGGTGGCAGGGAGGGTTGTTTCTTCTCAGCTTTGGGATCGGAACATTGCCTGTGATGCTGGCAACGGGCTGGATAGCGGGTCAATACGGAAATGGCAGCCATGTCAAAAAGTGGCGAAAGCTGGCAGGTGCCATGGTCATTGTATTTGGTCTATGGACCGTTGCTTCCAGTATTCTGGGGAGAATTAATGTCGGCCTCGGATGCTTGCCGCCCGGCTGAACGTATATCCAGCCGGGCTGCTGTGGGGCTGGTTTAATGACTAGGGACTGGCTGATTTACACGGCATCATGTTTCCGCATGGATGATGGCAGCAGCTTCATGTCCGCCAGCCCGGTCAGTAGTGCCGAAATAAAGTTTCCTTCGCTCTCATAAACCATTCTGTAAAGCCGGATTTTCATGGTGATGGCGCATCCGAAGATAATCGCCATAAAGGTAATAAAAGATCCGATAGCCAGGGTTGATATTCCTGTGACGGCCTGCCCGATGGTACAGCCCAGTGCCAGCACGCCCCCGAATCCCATTAATACTGCGCCAATGAAGTGGTTCACGAAGTCTCCGACGGAAGCAAACCACTCGATACGAAACGATTTGCTCACCAGTGACCAGAATAATGAACCCGCTATCACTCCAAGTGCTGCCATGACCCCAAAAGTCAGTAAACCGCGGTCAAAGCCGGAACCGGCATAGCCAAAGATCTGCCCCAGTGGATTGATGAATGTGTAGGATTGGGCGGCAAGAAAGCGGCTGTCTGCCGGGGGTATTACCTCGGTATCTTCGACAAGAAAATCCCATTGCTGAACATAGTCACGTAAGTCATAAGGCTCTTCATCCTGAATCAGGATGATATTGCTGGTGATATACCAGGCTGCAACCACGGCCAGCCCGACAACGATGCCCCCCAGGATGTTGTCAAATGAAGAGCGATATTCCGCAGACTTGAAGATGTAGATCAGCATGGCAATGACCAGTATTCCGCCGACTATCAGGCGGGCCGTACTGGCATTCTGTTCCGATATGATGGTGCCGATGTCCTGACTGGCACCGACATTCATGGCAGCGGGGCGAATCCAGTCATAAAACAGCAGAGACATCAGCGTCTGATCACTGTTCGGGAATGGGTTGATCATAAAGTAGGCGATAATGCCAATAATTGCAAGAACCATCAGAGACTTTATATTGCCGGCCCCCAGACGAATCAGATTTTTATTGCCGCAACCGCTGGCCAGTGTCATGCCGATTCCGAACAGCAGACCGCCCAGCAGGTTTTCCAGCCAGATCAGATCCCCGCTGCGATAGGGTGGAAACGCATCACCAGGGTTGGCCAGACCCATGGCTTCAAGGGTTATCACGCCGGTAATTGCGACAGCCATCGCCAGCAGCCAGGCACGCCAGCGACCTGTGTCACCTATATTAACCCAGTCGGAGATTGCGCCCATGGTACAAAAATTGGTTTTGCTGGCGACTGCGCCCATGACGAACGCAACAGTAAAACCTGACCAGAGAAAAAAGTTCTGTGCTTGGGAAAATGACTCAAATGACATGTACCGCTCCTGTGTGCTTTCGCTTTGCTACAAAGCAGGAATTTAGCTGATATGAACCAATATCGCCACCCATTTTTATTACCATGAACGTTGGGTGCATGGGGTAATTTGGGTCGGGCTGCTGTCGCTGTAGTTTCGGGCCGTTTTTATATGGTTAACCTGCAACATTATACAGTTATATCAAAGCTCCCGCCCTCACATAATCCTCTTTCCATTAAATAACCAAGGAGGTAATGATGAATATAGCAAGATTGATCGGTGGTCTGGTATTGTTGCTCAGTCTGGCGGGCGTGGCTGCTCATGCGCAGAACCCTGCTGAGGCTATCAACATTAATACAGCAGACGCGCAAACCATTGCGTCAGGTTTGACAGGCGTGGGTGAGGTGCGTGCCCGGGCTATCGTCGATTACCGGGAGCAAAATGGCAGGTTTGAAAGTATTGATGACCTGATCCATGTCAATGGAATCGGAGAAAAAACTCTGGCGGCTATTCGGGATAGCCTGACGCTGGGAGAACCCGCGCAGGATACCAAACCCGCCGAATGATCCATACCCCATGGTGCGGCAGGCCGTATCCATGGGGTTTCTCTATTTAACCAAGAGCCAGCCTGCCTCCAAACTCGTCCTTGTAGCGTGTGCTGAGCACCTGCCTTGATGGACTATGATTCTGGGCACCTCTGTGTTCTACCTTGATGCCCCCCATCAGCGAAGCAATTCGTCCGGTTGTCTCCCAGTCCAGATTATTCAAAAGTCCATACAGTAGTCCTCCACGATAGGCATCACCGCATCCGGTCGGGTCCTTGATCTCTGTCACTCTGATATTGGGGATGCAGATTTCGGCATCGTTGTTATAAATGACCGAACCTTGTGCGCCTCTGGTCACGATCAATGCATCGACCTGAGTGGCAATTTCTCTGGTCGAATAGCCGGTACGTTCCTGCATCAGTTGCGACTCATAGTCATTGACCGCAATCCATGTTGCCTGCCGGATAAATATCTTCAGTGCTTCCCCGTCAAACATGGGCATTCCCTGGCCAGGATCAAATATGAACGGTATTCCTGCGTCGGCAAATTGCTGCGCATGCTCAATCATGCCCTGACGCCCATCAGGTGAAACGATACCTATTCTGATGCCGGCATCGCGGGGTACTTCATTCATATGGGATTGGTTCATGGCACCCGGATGGAAGGCTGTTATCTGGTTATCGTCTTCATCCGTGGTGATAAATGCCTGACCGGTATAATTATCCTCAATCGCCTTCAGATATCGCCGGCTTATACCGTGATTATCCATCCACTCTGCGTAAGGTCCGAAATCATGACCCACCGTCCCCATCGGTAGTGCGTCATCATCACACAGCAGGTTGAGGTTATATGCGATGTTTCCTGCACAGCCACCAAACTCCTTTCTCATGCCCGGGACAAGAAAAGACACATTCAGCATATGGACTCTGTCGGGCAGGATATGGTTTTTGAATTTATCGTGAAACACCATAATGGTGTCATAGGCAAAGGAGCCACAAATCAGTGCGGACATGGAGAGCCTTAAAATATTCTGGAAGCTGTGGGATAAAGAATTATAAGCCAGACGGATACGACCAGTATCAACGAGATGAATACAGCAGCGGCACCCATATCTTTGGCACGCCCCGCCAGCTCATGGTATTCGTCTCCAATCCGGTCAACAATGGCCTCCAGTGCCGAATTAAACAGTTCAATGATCAGCACCAGCAGAACCACAGCAACAAGCAGTGCCTTTTCCAACGGGTCGGTCCCCAGATAAATCCCTGCCGGAATCATAAAAGCTGCCAGTAATAGCTCTTGCCGGAAGGCGGCTTCGTTTTTGAAGGCAGCCTTTAGCCCCAGTAAAGCATAGCCAAAGGCATCAATAATGCGGGTAGCGCCTGTCTTGCCGGGCTTGGGCACTGTTTTATTTATGCAACTTTATTATCGGCCTGCTCATCAATCTGGTCCGGCCTCCAGATCAGGTTGAGTTCCCGGGCGGCTTTGACATCATCCACACGTCTCAGTGGCGTGCTCACTGGTGCTGTTTTTAGTGTTTCGACATTCATGCGGGCCTCTTCGTCGATCAGCCGCATGGCATTAGCGAAATTATCAAGGGTATCCTTGTCTTCTGTCTCTGTGGGCTCAATAAGCAGGCACTCTGGTACCAGTAATGGAAAATATGTTGTTGGTGCATGGTGCCCATAATCGAGTAGCCGTTTGGCATAGTCCATTGCGGTAGCATCATGTTCCTTTGCCTGACGTTTGAGGGTCACAATAAATTCATGTGTTGCCCGGCGACCATCAAATGCGAGATCAAAGCCATTCTCCTTCATGCGCTTCATCAGGTAGTTGGCGTTCAGTGTGGCAAACTCGGCAACACGTTGCATACCTTCCCTGCCAAGCATTCGAATATAAACATAGGCACGTAACAGAACACCGGCGTTTCCACCAAAGGCAGACAGCCGGCCTATGGTATCCGGTATGTCATTTTCATCGGCCCAGCGGCAGTCTTCTCCTTCTTTTACAACATGGGGAACCGGCAGGTAGGGTTCCAGTCGTTCACCGACGCCAATGGCCGCTGCCCCCGGTCCGCCGCCGCCGTGAGGAGTAGAAAAGGTTTTGTGCAGGTTCAGGTGAATTACATCAAACCCCATATCGCCGGGACGGGCCTTGCCGAGGATCGCGTTCAGATTGGCACCATCGTAATAAAGCAGGCCACCTGCCTCGTGGATTGTTTTCGATATTTCCATAATCCGGCGCTCAAATACGCCAAGGGTCGAGGGGTTTGTCAACATCAGTCCGGCAGTTTGTGGCCCGACCATTGTCCGTAGCACCTCCAGATCGACATCACCCTTTTTATTCGTTGGGATCTCTCTGACTTTCATGCCACACATGATCGCTGTCGCCGGGTTGGTGCCGTGTGCTGCGTCCGGGACCAGTACTTCAGTACGATTATCGTCGCCGCGTGCCTGATGATATGCCCGTATCATGGACATGCCGGCGAACTCACCCTGAGCGCCCGCCATACCGGCTAATGATATTTTCCGCATACCGGTAACATCGGCCAGTATTTCCTGTAGCTCATACAGACAGCCCAGATAGCCCTGAGAAACGCTATTCTGATTTAGTGGGTGGCGCCCCAGAAAGCCTGGCAACATGGCCAGACTGTTACATGCGCGCGGGTTGTATTTCATGGTGCAGGAACCCAAGGGGTAAAATTGCGTGTCGATCGAATAATTCTTCTGCGATAGCTGTGTATAGTGGCGAACTGCCTGCAGTTCAGACACCTCCGGCAGCGTCGGCTTATCTTTGCGCAGCATGGATGCGGGAATATCGCCTGCTTCTATCTGGTTGGCAGGGGCCTGACCACCGGCCTGACGGCCTGTAGATGACTTTTCAAATATCAGCATGGCTTATTCCCCGGAATCATCGTTATCTTTCGTGTCAAGTGCGGCAAGGGCCGCATCATAATCTGGTTCATCAGCAATCTCCTTGACCAGCTGCGTGTAAATGACCCTGCCGCTGGAGTCCAGTGCCACTATGCCACGCGCAGTGATACCGGCCAGCGGACCGTCTTCTATCAGTATGCCATAGTCTCTGGCGAAGTCCCGGGAACGCATCATCGACAGGGGGATAATGTTTTCCAGACCTTCCGTGCCACAAAAGCGCCCTTGGGCAAAAGGCAGGTCCGCAGAAATAATCAGAATGACGGTATCCTTGTGTGCGGTGACCAATTCGTTAAACTTCTTGGTGGATGTTGCGCAGGTGGGTGTATCGAGGCTGGGGACGATATTCATTATGATTTTCTTTCCGGCAAAGTCAGACAGCTTTTTGTTGGCGAGATCTCGATCCACCAGAAGAAAATCAGGGGCCTGATCACCCGTCGCCGGCAAATCGCCATTAGTGTGTAATTCATTTCCCTGTAATGTAACTGTCGCCATGTTTTCTCTCCATTCAAATCAATTGAATCCGGTGGTTAAGTCTTGAATTGCCTGTTTACAAACGCTCTATGACAGCTTGGGTTTGACTGGACAAGGCACCTCCGATTGCAACCGGATAACCCGTTCAAGCAATTCAACATATCTCTTGATGTCTGCATTGGTTTTTGTTTCTGTGGCACATACCAGCAGACACCCTTTCAGGTCGGGATACTCATCCGACAAATCATAACCCGCCTGAATGCCATGAGCCGACATGCTGCGCAGTACGCCAGAGATTTCACAGTCCAGTTCCAGCACGACTTCGTGAAAAGCCGGGCCACTGAATCTCACGCGCACGCCGGAAATGTTCTGTAATTCGGCAACCAGCTTGCGCTGATTGCTATGGCAGGCAGAGGCTACCTGTTGCAGCCCTTTTGCCCCCATGATTGACATATAGATCGTCGAGGCGGTCACCACAAGTCCCTGATTAGTGCAGATGTTGGAAGTGGCCTTGGAGCGTCGAATGTGCTGCTCTCTTGCCTGCAATGTAAGCGCATAGCCTGATTTGCCGTCCATATCTACGGTTTTGCCGACTATCCTGCCGGGCATTTGACGGACTATGGCCTGCCGGCAGGTCATAAAGCCGTAATACGGTCCGCCGGAGGAAAGTGGCGCACCGAGAGGCTGCCCTTCGCCGCAGGCAATATCAGCACCCTGTTTCCCCCATTGTCCCGGTGGTTTCAGCAGAGACATGGCCAGTGGATTGACTACGGCAATCACCATTGATTGATTGGCATGTGCCCAGTCGGTAATCTGATCCGCAGCTTCCAGTTGCCCGAAAAAATTGGGCTGATTGATAACTACGGCCGTGTTATCTTGATTCTGCCACGGTTCCAGTGTCGCCATATCAATAAGCCCTGTTTTCTGATTAAACGGGATTTCAACCAGTTCAATGCCCTGTCGATGTGTCAGCGTATGTACCACTTTGCGATAGATCGGATGCAGGGCACCCGGAACAAGAACTCTGCGGGAAGAAGACTTGCGATTCACCCTGACGGACATAAGTATGGCTTCGGCCAGCGCGGTCGCCCCATCGTACAGAGAGGCGTTGGATACCTCCATGCCCATGAGCGAGGCAATCATTGTTTGATATTCATAGAGCAACTGCAATGTGCCCTGACTTGCTTCGGCCTGATAAGGCGTATAGGCGCTGTAGAATTCGCCGCGTGTAGTTATCTCCCATACCGCAGCCGGGATATGGTGTTCATAGGCACCGGCACCGATAAAGTTTAGTGCTCCCCCATCCTGTGCGGCACGCTCACGCATAATGCGCGAGATTTCCATCTCGCTAATGCCGGGTGGGGCCTTTTTCAGTCCGTCTATACGGAGGTCGGCCGGGATTTCATCAAATAGTTCATCAATGCTGCCAGCACCAATGACTTCAAGCATCTGACGGACATCTTCTTCAGTATGTGGAATAAAGGGCATATCAGTTTTATCCATGGATAGCCGTAATGGCGTTACTCTTCCTCGCAAAATGCCTCATAGGCTTGCGCATTCATCAATCCTACGAGCGCATCGGTATCGTCAACACGCATCTGGAATATCCATCCCTCTCCGTAGGGATCGTCGTTGATCAGTTCGGGGCTATCGGCCAGATTGCTATTGCCGGCCACAATCTCGCCAGCGGCCGGACTGTATATATCAGAAGCCGATTTAACGGACTCAACAACGGAACAGGCCTCTTCAGCGTCCAGTCTGGTACCTGTTTGAGGCGTTTCAACAAATACCATATCACCCAGCGCCGCTTGTGCATGGTCAGTGATACCAACAATGATCACATTGCCATCTTCAACTCTGACCCACTCGTGACTTTTGCTGTATTTCAAGTCGTCAGGAATTTTACTCATTATCAATCTCCAGAATTACAGTTCGATACAGGTTTTGCCATTTCTGACAAATGGCAGTTTAACAACTCTTGCTTTCAAGCGTTTATCTCTTACCTCGACATCACAGGTTTCACTGTCCCCCTTCGGGATTCGTGCAAAGCCGATGGAACGGTTAAGTGTGGGAGAAAATCCACCGCTGGTCAGCTCGCCTGAACCCTCCGCAGTGATTACCTTTTGATGGGTGCGCATCACTCCCTTGTCTTCCAGCAGCACGCCGACAAAACGCATTTTGACATTATCGGTCTTTTGCTGCTCAAGTGCTTTGCGACCGATAAAGTCACGTTCTGTCGGTTCCCAAGCAATAGTCCAGCCCAGCCCTGATTCCAGAGGACTGGTTGACTCGTCCATGTCCTGACCATACAGATTCATGCCTGCTTCAAGGCGCAGGGTATCACGGGCCCCCAGACCGCAGGGTTTTACCCCTTCTTTGATCAGCGCATTCCAGAAGCCGGTGGCTTCGGTATCCGGCAGGGTGATTTCAAAACCGTCTTCGCCCGTATAGCCTGTACGTGCGATGAACCATTCCCCACAAAATGCGCCGACAAAGGGGGCCAGCGTATCAGCGGTTTGTCTGGCCTCTCCAGACATGGCCTGCATGGCTTTGGATCGGGCATTCGGCCCCTGGATGGCCATCATGGCAAGATCGTCACGCACTCGCATATCGACACCGTCGCCAAGCCGGGATTTGATCCAGGCCACATCTTTTTCGGTAGTGCCGGCATTGACGACCATGCGGTAATGCTGTTCGTTAATAAAATACACGATCAGGTCATCAATGACGCCGCCATCTGGCTGCAACATACAGCTATAAAGTGCCTTGCCTGATACTTTCAGTCTGGCGATATCATTAGCCAGCAGGTGGCGCAGAAACGCCTGTACCGAGTCCCCCCGCAGGTCAATGACGGTCATGTGGGAAACATCGAACATGCCAGCATCCTGACGAACGGCATGATGTTCATCTTTTTGTGAACCATAGTGCAATGGCATATCCCAGCCGGCAAAGTCAACCATTTTGCCGCCAGCCTCACAATGAACCTGATTAAGTACTGTTTTTTGTGTCATCCCCCGCTTCCTGTGTGAGCATACTTTGAAACATTAAGGGAACCCTGATGAAACCAGGGCTCTCTTAAAATTTATCCCGCATACGCCAATGTTCGATCAACCATGGCAAATGATGAAAATACTCCAAAACTATATCAGACAAAAGGCTTTTTTCACAAAAGCACGATCAATTTCCCCAAAGTGACCCGTTAGACCCGTGCCGATCAATTGGTTCAGCATATCCGTCCCTTCATGGCCTTGCGCATGAAGACATTTTTGACCGGCGCAAGCCCATCGACGATGTTCAGCCCGGCATTGCGTAAATAGGCAAGCGCCGACTGTTGATTGCTGAACAGGTGCTTAATCGCGTCGAACGATCCTTGCATCAGCCAGTTATCACCCTTGCGCGAACGCTCATAGGCCCGCAACACGCGCCGGCTGCCGATGTCCTGCCTCTTTGCAATGGCTTCGGTTATCTGACGTGAGAGCGCCGACACATCAAGCAGTCCCAGATTCAAACCCTGGCCTGCAAGCGGATGAACCGTATGCGCGGCATCCGCTACCAGGGCAACCCTGTTTGCAGTATAGCGGCTGGCATGAGCAAACTTCAGTGGAAATCCGGCCCGCGCACCCACCGTCTTGATTTGACCAAGACGCCCTTCAAAATCAGTCATCAGGCATTCGGCAAACTGTTCTTCCGGCATGTCGCATAAATCCTGCGCCCGTCGTTCCGATACCGACCAGACGATGGAGCACCATGGTTTTTGCATGGGCAAAAAGGCCAGTGGTCCTTCCGGCAGAAAGCGCTGCCAAGCCGTATCCGCATGGTCGATTTCAGTTTCCACGGTAGTAACCACAGCCTGTTGGTGATAAGACCAGCAGATGGTATCAATATCGGCCAGCCGCCTGACAGGGGACTGTGTGCCATCCGCACCCACCAGTAATCGTGTGCCAGGATTATCACCTGAACTCAAGTGCAGGCGTAACCCTGTGTCGGCCTCCTCATAACTCTCAAGTTCGATATTGCCTGTCATCTCGATCATGGGTTCCGCACTGGCAGCCTTTGTCAGCCAGCCGTGCAGCACTCTGCCTTCAATAATATACCCGAGAAGCGGCAGACCCGTCTCGGCTGCATCAAAATGTATCTGGCCATGTCCGCCCGCATCCCAGACATACATCTGATCATAGGAAAAGACACGCACAGAATCATCTCCGGGCCACACAGCAATGCTTTCCAGCAACTTTTTGCCGGCATGATTCAGTGCAAATACCCGGTTATCAAAGTCATTGACGGAACGGGGCTGGATATCAAATTCCGGGCGAAACTCCGGCATGTTCTTGTCCAACAGCAACACGGATGGCTTGTATGCCACTTCCCTTCGTACCAGTGACAGTGCCAGGGCCAGCCCTGAGATGCCCGCGCCATGAATGACAATATCGTATGACTTATCCATGCGCATTTCCTGCTGCAGCAGGGACGCCACGCATTAATGCAGCCTGCCTGCCCAGCCGCCCGGTAACTGCCCGTGCAAACAGGCCCCGCAAGCCAGGCAGATAACGCAATGCCAGTAATCCCTGCTGGCGCAGCAGGGCTGATGGCAACAGTGGATTCATAAATATTCGGATTAAGCCATCAGTGAAAGCCACCATGGCACGCTCATCCTGTTTTCGCCAGTCGGCATACTCCTGCAACACCGACAGTGTGCCGGGGTGCAGTCCTCTGGTGCGGGCCTTGTCCAGTGTTTCCAGCAAGGCCGCTACATCACGCATACTGAGGTTAAAGCCCTGTGCGGCGACCGGGTGAATATAATGTGCCGCGTTGCCGATTAACACCAGTCGATTGCGAACCGATTCACGGGAACGCACCAGCGCCAGTGGAAAACGGGACCGCTCACCGACCGTCGTTATACGGGATATATGATTGCCGAAATTTTCCTGAATATAAGCCCCAAACTCCGTATGGTTCAGGGTCATCAACCGGTCAGCCCCGGAATTGCTGACCGCACATACTGCGGCATATCCGGCCCCAGGCCGGGGCAGCAGGGCAATGGCACCATCTTCAATAAACCGCTCGTGAGCCAGCCCGGTATTCGGAGCCTGCACATCCAGGTTGGCAATCAACGCACTCTGGTTATATTCCCGGCGCTTCTGCCCGATATGAAACAGCCGGCGTATCTGTGAATCCGCACCATCGGCACCAACCAGCAAGTCAGCCATGATTGTCCGGGTCAGACCATCGGCCTCCAGCTCCAAAACGGCGGCCTCTTGCGTCGTACTGGCAGAGATGACAGTAGC
This sequence comes from Gammaproteobacteria bacterium, assembly GCA_022825085.1. Taxonomy (GTDB): domain Bacteria; phylum Pseudomonadota; class Gammaproteobacteria; order JAJDYQ01; family JAJDYQ01; genus JAJDYQ01. The sequence continues at coordinate 14,504 of JAJDYQ010000064.1, read as the reverse complement.
CGGGGCGATCATCTCGATATTGTCTCGCTCAGAGATGGCCTCGTGCAGGACCCGGCCTATTGTGCGTGCCGGCACGACATGACCCAGCGACGGCAGTCCTTCATCTCTGGCATCCATCATTACCGAACCAAAATGGCCGCGGGATGATATATGGATACGGGAAACAGCAATGGCCTCCTCCGACATGGCTGACCAAAGCCCCAGCCCCTGCAGGGCAACCATCGTGCTGTGTGAAAGCCCGAAATAACGCTCATCAAACGCCGGCTGGCAGTCCGCGCCGGTCGCTGTTTTTTCGATCAATGCCACTGAAAAGCCGAGTTCGGACAAACCACAGGCCAGACTGCCGCCTACGGCCCCCGCCCCGACGACTGCTATATCAAACCGGTCTTGCATCAGGGTTACTCCGCCATGAGTTCCTCGATATCCCTGACTTTTTTCGGCATTTTATGCGTCAGCACCTTATTACCCTTGTTGGTGACCAGCACATCATCTTCAATTCGAATCCCGATATTCCACCAGCGCTCATCGACATCCGGTGTATCCTTGGCAATATACATCCCCGGCTCAACGGTCAACACCATCCCCGGTTCCAGCTCCCGCCACTCTTCGCCCACCTTATAATCACCGACATCATGCACATCCATGCCCAGCCAGTGGCCTGTGCGGTGCATATAAAGCTGACGATATTTTTCAGTCTCGATCAGATAATCCGCCGAACCCTTGAGAATACCCAGATGAGATATGCCATCGGCCAGCGTCCTGACCGCCATGTGATGAGGGTCCTGCCATTGTGCACCGGGCTTCGTGGCCCGGATAGCGGCAAGCTGAGCCTCCAGAACAACCTCATAAACCGCCTTTTGTTCGCCGGAAAACCTGCCATTGACCGGAAAGGTGCGCGTAATATCGGCCGCATAGCAGTCATACTCGGCACCGGCATCAATGAGCAACAGGTCGCCGTCTTTCAGCTCATCACGGTTGTTCGTGTAATGCAGAATACAACCATTAGCCCCGCCCCCGACAATGGATGGATAGGCAAAACCACAGCCGGCCCGGTTAAATTCATATAACAACTCGGCCTCAACCTCATATTCCATCATGCCGGGCCTGCACATGCGCATGGCTCGCTTGTGTGCCCTGACAGAAATATCCATGGCCGTCTGCAACTGCCTGACTTCATACCTACTCTTGAATAAACGCATATCGTGCAGCAAATGCTCAAGAGACACGAACTCATCCGGTGTGCGTGCCCCGGAGCGGACATTCCGGCGAATAGCTTTCAACCAGCCCAGTAAATGGCTGTCAAATTCCGGGTCGCAACCTATGGCGTAATAAACCTTCTCGCATTTCTCCAGCAGGCCGGGAAGAATGTCATCAATATCCGATATGGGAAATGAATCATCTGCCCCGTAGTCAGCCATTGCGCCCTCCTGGCCGGCTCGTCTGCCATTCCATATTTCCTGTTCAGAATCCTTTTCCCGACAGAACAGAATAAACTCCCCATGATCTCGCCCCGGCATCAGCACGATCACCGACTCAGGCTCCCGGAAGCCACTCAGATAATAAAAATCGCTATCGACCCGATAGGGATAATCGACATCCCGATTGCGTACCCGCTCCGGTGATGCCGGCAGTATGGCGATACTGCCTTCGCCCATCATGCGCATAAATTGCCTGCGCCGGGCGGCATACTCTTTTTGTGCTGCCTTATTCATACCCTGCCAGAATCAATGCCCCAAACCTTGATAGTCATCGATGATTGATTGTGAAAGAAAAACTGCATTGCCGTGCCCCGTCAGCTCAGATGTATAACCCAAAATATCACGAATGCAGAACCTGCCCATGATCCGGGTTGCGCAATGACAACCCAATCGTCATGACCGCCACCCGTACATATTCCATGACTTCAGTATAGGCCATTTCATTGCTCTCATTCTCCTCGACATCGTCATCCATCCGGGTAATCTCGATCAAATCCTGCGTCGCCTCCCCGACCTCCCCTTCGAGCAGATTATCGGCCTGTAATCCGCCCAGACCCAGCCCCGCAACAAAGCCACTACACCAGTCTGCCAGCGCACGGGTACGCTCGGTCAATGCTTCATCGTCATCCGGTAGCAGCATCTCAAATTCGTCCATGGCCTCAAGAAAGCTCGCGCTGGTTTGCGCATAAACCTGAGCCAGAAACTGTTCAGACTCCCCGGCCTGAAGATTGCCCGGTTCCTGCTGTCCCAAAACCTCACGTACCCAGGAATCAGCATCCGGCGTACCCTCCAGACAAAACCGGGCACAAAGCACACCGTGACTCTCTGCTGCCATCATATCCGCATTCAGATTGGTCAACCGATGCTTCAGATCAGAATACAGCCTGCTGAGCTGCCTCTCCATAGCCTTCCGTATTTAGAAAAAGATGTATATTTCACAAGTGCTGATAAAATAGCAGAAAGTCCCCCATCAATGATACCGGAGTAAAGCCCGGAGAGGACATGAGGCAATGACTGTGAATTCTTGCGGAGGACAATGTGAATAGCAATGATCAAGCGCAAATGACCGATATCGAATTGAAAAAACTCGAAACCCGTGTGGATGACCTGCTGCAGGTCTGTGGCAGATTGACGAGCGAAAACAAATCGCTCCGCCAGCAACAGGAAACCCTGGTGACAGAACGCGCCAGCCTGATTGAAAAAAACCAACTGGCGCGCACCCGTATCGAGGCCATGATAGCCCGGCTGAAGTCCATGGAGTCCCACTCATGAGCGAACAAACCTCCTGTGCTGTCACCGTCATGGGCAGGCAATACCGGGTATCCTGCGATGAAGACGAAAAAAAAGACCTGATCGAATCGGCCCGCTATCTCGATGAAAAAATGAGAATCCTGCAATCAGAAATCGGCATGGTGGGCCTGGATCGGCTGGCTGTTATTGCCGCCCTGAACATCACGCACGAAATGCTGCAATCCCGCGGAGCTACCGAACACCTGAGCAACGAAGTCAAAGACCGCCTGACCGCACTGGGCAGAAAGATCGAAAGCTCACTAGGCCGTGGTGATGAGCTGGACCTTTAGCAATAGAAAACTTGAGAGTGAAAGCCAAGCCTAAAACCCACTGTTACCGTTGCACCTCTTTTAAGCACAAGCCAACTGCTGTTTCATTGTTTACTGGCTGCGGCGGTTCAGACGAAGGGCTGATCAATGCGGGGTTCGAGATATTGATGGCAAATGATATTCTGCCCTATGCTAGAGATACCTATTTGGCTAATCATCCAGAAACAGATTTCCGCTTGTTAGACATTCGTGAGATCAAAGCCTTCCCCAAGGCTGATTTATTAGTCGGATGTTACCCGTGTCAAGGTTTTAGTCAGGGCGGTGTTCGCGAACCTGATCGCAAAATTAACTATTTGTACCGAGAGTTTGTTCGTGCACTTCAGGAAATAAAGCCAAAAGCCTTCATTGTTGAAAATGTAAGCGGAATGCGCCGAGCTGATTTTCGACATTTATTGCGTTCGCAGTTAGTCCAGTTCCGCTTACAGGGATATAGGGTTAAATGGCAGTTGATGAACGCTGCTGATTATGGTGTGCCCCAAGAGCGCAAACGAATAATATTTGTGGGTATCCGTTCCGATCTGGGCATTGCATTTGACTTTCCTGAACCAACACATGGTACAGAGTCAGGCCAGCCTTTTGAGACAATCCATGATGCTATTGGTGACATGCCTGAGTGGCCGGAGAATGAGTATTGTCCGCATGATTTTCACTGGTATTACTTGTCACGCAATCGTTACCGCGGCTGGAATGAGCTTAGCAAGACCATTGTGAGTAACTGGCGGCATGTGCCTTTACACCCGGTTAGTCCCCCACTTGTCAAACAGGGGCCTGATGTTTGGGTGTGGGCGCATGATGCGCCTGCTCGTCGTTACTCATACAAAGAGTGCGCCCGCCTGCAAGGCTTTAAGCGCAATATGATATTCCCGGATACGGATACAGGACAAATACAAAACCGTTATACCGTTGTCGGTAATGCCGTGCCCCCGCCATTGTTTGAGGCTGTGGCGCGAGCACTCCCCGATTTCTGATAGCCTACTTTAACTATGTTAATACATTCTTCCATCTTATCCTTAAGTTCCTGTGAAAGTTTATCTTCATGCTGCTTGCCTAGCGCTGCCAGCCGTAATCTTTCGTACACAATGCCGGCCTTTTTACTGGCTTCATACATGTAGCCAGAGACAAGCCTGTGTGGCGTGCAAAAGGCGGTGGTAGGAGAGACCCAAGAGACTGGGTTAAACCAGATATTGTAGTTTTCGGGTTTTGCCTCGCCATATTTGTTATCCCAGTCATCTCCACATGCACACTGGCCTGTAATAAAGAGCTGACCTGGTGATTTATCCGGTGACTGATTCCAGACAATAAAGTCAATACCGCTATCCTTGATATGGTTGCTATCATAATCGTTAAGCCCGTCATCCGGACCCCACCACCATTCCTTTGTTTTTTGGTGTATCTCTTCAGCAAGTGCTTTAAAGCTTATCGGTACGTTACTCTGTCTGGGCCATCCGGTATGTAATGCTTGAGCGTATTCTCCCAAATGAAGCTTTGTTAATTCTGTGCAGACAATTTCAAAGGTCCGAGGTAAGAGTGTATAGGGCTTGCAGGTGATGTTTTTTTGGATGCTTATAGACAAACAAAACTCATAGGTCAGATTTCGGCTTTTTGCTATGGGTAGCAGTGCGTTTTTATCAATCTCAAAAGGGTATAGTGGTCCTATTAATTTTTCCCTATTGATTAGCTCTTGATGGACAGCGCCTACGGCTGTGTCGGTTACAACATCTTGTTGATACCAGTGACCTTCATACTCATCTTCCTGAAAGTCGTCTAGGGCATCGGCTATGATGTCATCAGATAGTCCGCCATCAATTGGTGATGAACCAAGTGTCAGGGCATCCCATTCTGTCTGATCAGCATCCTTTGAGGCTTTTTGCTCGAAATTTTTCTTTTGATAATCGGGTGGCATAGATTCTCTATTATCTCTCTTGAGTGTATTATCTCTCTTGAGTGTGAAAATCTGAAATTTGTCTTTCCAGCAACTCAGCTTGCTTTTTGATTCCTTGAGCTGATTTGTGTAGCTCACCAGCAATTTCAGGAGTTAGTGTTTCTTCATTTAAGCGTCCTGTAACCTCTCTGAGTCTGCTAAGTATGTCAACAAGTGCGTCACCGAGTAATTCGACTAGAGGCTGAGTCAGTCGTTGTATTTCTCTCACAGACTTTCCCTGACGTAGGTAGGTCACCTTCTCCGGGCTTGCTAGTGCCTTAGCAAGTTCTTGGAGTTGGCGAGAATCATTAATAGCAGGATTCAATCCTTTGCTCGTATCTCCGAACATGGCTCTCACCATTAAACCCGCTTTATCCAATCTTTCCTCTGGAACAGGTTCGGGATCAGAGGGGTCTTCGGATAGTCCAACAAAGCCTCGTGCAGTTGGATTACTCAGAATCGTGTATATCCAGGAAAAAGGGTAGTTGGTATTGGAACCCCGACCTTTGCGGGTACTATGTTCGGGTGAAAACTCGCTTTTGTCTTCCAATTGTTTGACAAAGTGGTAGCCACTGAGAAGCTTCTTAACTGTTTGTCTGCTATCTCCGATTAATTCTGCAATTTTCTCCAAATTCAGTTCACTGTCACGAAGTGCTGTTGCCACCCAAGCGGCCTTCGCAAATGAGTCCCACTGTTTGGTTGAAACAATATGCCGGACACCCAAGTAAGAGAGGAGGGTTTCTTTTGAGTCGCTATCGGTAAATACGATTGCTGGAGTTGGTGAAAAAGGAGGTTCTCCATGATTGCGATGTATTTTTTGATACCTCTGAATCCGCTGAGGATGATCCACTGCTGAAGCGGAATCAGACAATAAAAGCATAGCAACCAGTCGCCGGTTGCCTTCCAGTACAACATACTTTCCGTTCTGGCACTCCCGGCAAACCAATGGTTCAGCAGAGAAGTATCCGCTTACGGCTATCGAGCTCAGCACATCATCTACGCCAAACTGTTTGACGATGACATTAACAATCTCCCGTTGAGTACTGTCCTCAGAGGCATACTCTGCAAATCGAGGATTTTTATTGTCTAAAAGCAAGTTTTTCAGTTCAATGAGTTTGAGTGGCTTGTCTTTAACTAGCTCGTTATCCATGGTTATATCTTTTCGCCAGAACGGGATATACAAGAGGGCTACTTATGCTGCATTAAGCTCTTTGCTTACCAAGTATAACGTAAATGAGCAAAAAAGTGGTGTGGTTTTATAGTCTATTATCCGTGCGAGGGTGTTGGTTGCCGTAAACAAAGATGCCTTTCGGGCCGTTCTGTTCGCCCAAAGGAAATTCTAGAGAAATGAGCAGGGCAGACCGCGTCCATGCCTGTTACCTCCATGCGTGCCTTAAGTACGTGAGCCAAGGGCAGATGACCAATAGCTCGCTGCGACAGAGGTTCGGATTCGATGAGAAGAACAGCGCAATGGTATCGCGCATTATCAAGGATGCCCTGGAGGATGATCTGATTAAGCCCTACGATCCGCAGCAGGATAAACGACATGCCAGATATATCCCGCTATGGGCATAGATTTATCTCCTGTAAGGTGAAGACTTACCTTACAGTCTTAAACGCTAGTAATAAAGTTAGATAAGAGCACAGTTTTATTTGCTGTTTTCTTGGCTATAAAGAATAGTTTTGGCTTCTTTATGTAATAATGTCTTTATTTTCAGTCACTTAACTATAGAGTCTTTATTTGACTGTTATTTGACTGAAGCCCGTTTCTCCGACAGGGTTAATGGCTTCGGGACATTATTTAAGTCGTTATTGGACAGAGTTTCGATGCGTAAGGTAACGGGTTTGCCTTACAGCCTTAAAACGCCAGATAATAAGTTGGATAAGAGCGCAGTTTTATTTGATTCTTTCTTGATCAGAAAGAATAATTTTGGCTTTTTTATACAACAATGTCTTTATTTTCAGTGACTTAGCTATAGAGTCTTTATTTGACTGTTATTTGACTGAAGCCTGTTTCTCCGACAGATTAATAGCTCCAGAACGTTAGTTTAAGCCGTTATTGGACTAGGGTTTGATGCGTGAGGTAGCAGGGGCACCTTTTAGACAAAACTCGTACTATCTCGGTACGGGAGAGCACCACAGGGCTGTATTTTTTCTGTTTGGCCTGACCACGCCATCAACCTAGGGTGGCTCTATATCTGGTACCTGCTTATACATAAAATGCTAAAGCCGACCATGCTTGATTTTGTGTTAAAGCAGATACTTTTCGTTGAACGGTCAGATTCGTTAAAAATGCTTCCATTTCTGGTTTGCTGAACCCAGTGGGATGGCGTTTACTGTGAAACAGGTTCCCAGCTCAACTTAAGTCGTTTTCTTGGGCTCTGAGAGAATAATTCAGTCGCCATAAGTGCTCTTGAGTCCGATTCAAAAAGGGAGATTTCATCTTTTTTTATTTCCCAGAATTTGGGTAACATAAAGTTTTATAAAATGTAAAAAAACATCATTAAATCATTAGTATCAGTATGTTTCAATACTGGAAAAGACTGGAATAGTTTGGCATAAAGTTGTATCATCTATCCGTTTTTGTGATAGGTTAGGATGTCTATTAATAGTTATGTGTCATAGGAACTGATCGGGTGATATGAATAAAGAAGAAATGTTTAGCCGATTGGTCGAGAATGCATTTGATTTTCTCTTTAAAGCCATTTCGGAAATCGAAAATCAACCACAGTATTCAGTCATTCATTTTTATGCAGCTGTCGAGCTTTTTGTTAAGGCTCGACTAATGAAAGAGCACTGGATACTGGTTGTCTCGCAAAGGCAGGAGGCTGATTGGGATAAATTCATCGCTGGCGATTTTCAATCAGTAACACTAACGGAGGCAGCAAGAAGGCTCAAAAAAATAGTGCGGAGTGGTTTTTCAAAAGCAGAGTTTGATGCGCTCAAAGAAGTCGCAAATGATAGGAACAAAATGGTTCATTTCTTCCATGCCGCACACACCGAAGAGGAAAGTAGCAAGTTCAAATGTGATATTGTCAAAAAGCAATTAAAAGCATGGTTTTTTCTTCACCTGCTTCTTACTTCGAGGTGGGAAGGTGAATTTTCGCCATGGAGCGAAAAGACCACTGAACTTGGCAAGAAACTAAGAAAACTACATGAGTATCTGCAAGTAATATTCGATCACTTAAAACCACAGATCGAAGCAAACAAGAAAAAAGACATTCGATATGGAGAGTGCCCATCTTGTGGCTTTGAGTCTCAAGAGCTTAGCCAAGACAAAAAAACAATCTACGAAGCCAAATGTTTGGTCTGTGGTTTAGTCGAAAGAAGTCTAAATATTCAATGCCCAAAGTGTGGAGAGATTGTAACGCTTAAGGAAGAAGGTTTTGGGCAGTGTCAGTCTTGTGGAAAGCACCTTGAACCAGAAGATGTTGCTGGAGCGCTAATTGATGATAGTGTTGCTGCGCACATCGCAGTGATGGATGGTGACGACTCTCGGCATGAAGGAAACTGTAGTGATTGTGATGGATATTATACGGTAGTACGCACTGAGAATGACGAATGGATTTGTGCAAGCTGTTTCGGGATATTCAAATCCCTTCAAGAGTGTGAGTGGTTTAATGAACTAAACACCGGTGATATGGAGTACAGCTATTTTACTGGCTGTAATTTTTGTGATTGAATGGCCAGATGGCACAAAGATGATTAGCCCAAAATAGCATAACAATGGGCTGCACTGGACATTCAAAAGCTACACGGCTTTTCGCTTCGCTCCAAGCCACTCTACTCTTGGCTGCCGGTGACTCTAATGTTATATCGCTATAAAAATTCTCCTTGAATACCAGTTACATGTCCGCTAGCATTGCATACTATTGTTAGTAATAAATTATAAATGAGCCCTTGAATGACTGATGATTTATTTGGTGAAAAAAAGGTCACCGGTTACACAATCTATAATGCTGAACAAGATCGTAGAACAGTCCGTAATGATCTACCTGAGCTCTACCCTGATTTACCCGAAAAAAAGTATGACATCATTTATGCTGATCCCCCATGGGATTACGGTGGTAAAATGCAATTTGATAAAAGCAGCAAATCTGTTGAAAAGATTGATTTAACTAAAAATATCTTTATTAGTGCTGCTAATTTTAAATATCCAACAGTAAAAACAAAAGATCTAAAGAAAATACCACTTCAAGAAATCGCAAAAGATGATTGTCTTTTGTTTATGTGGGTTACAAATCCACATTTGGCTCAAGGTATAGAGCTAGGAAAAGCATGGGGTTTTGAATATAAAACTGTAGCATTTGTTTGGGATAAAATGGTACATAATCCTGGCCAATATACGGTGTCTTACTGTGAACTATGTTTGGTATTTAAAAGAGGCAGAATACCCAAACCTCGTGGTGCAAGGAATATTAAACAATTAATACGCATACCTAGAACGAAACATAGTGAAAAGCCACTTGCAGTTCTTGAAGGAATTGAAAAGATGTTCCCAACTCAAGATAAAATTGAGATCTTTGCCCGAGACAAACCAAAAGGATGGGATGTTTGGGGTTTAGATGTTAGGGAAATTTACGAAGATGAAAAGCTCCTCTAAGTGAGGAGCGGCTCTATATATTGGAAAAAGTGCTCGAATAGAGAATCTGGTTCATTTGAGTCTCGCCAAAAGAAAAAATGACCTTCTACTCCTTCATACCAGCATGTTACTTCTCTAACTCTACAAGGGTCTCTAGCAATATCACCTTGAAATACTGTCCAAAACGGTAAATTTGGTTCAGTAATATTGCCCTTCTTTCTTAGAAGCTTTAAAAGACCGGGCGTGAAAAACTTGCATGATCTTTCATGTGCATTTCCACGCCCATCACTTCTTCTTCCACCTTCTATCCAACCATCTTGCCTTTTTACTTCTACATAAATTGTTTTTCCAGTTACGGTATTGTCGATAGCATAGTCTGGAAATACACCATGCCTCGTAACAGGCTCGGGTGGAGTATAAATTTCGGCTCTAACCTTGTCGGTTAGTTTGACATCAACATAAATTTTATTAAATTCTTTCGGTTTGTCTCTTATTTCAAATTCAGTATCTTTAAATAATTCTTGGAAAGCCTTGAAAAAGTCTCTTTCTGCTGCACCAGCATTTTGTCCGCTATAATGCTGCCATTTCCGACGAAGTCTGTTATCTACACTACCCATTTATTTTCGAAACTCCATAAGTTCATTAGGTGTTACCTTGAGGGCAAATGCAATTTTTATGATATTAAGAAGTGTAACGTTCTTCTCACCACGCTCTATCATGCCTATATATGTACGATGCAATTCAGCTATATCAGCCAATTCTTCTTGTGATAATCCTTGAGATTTCCTGAGCATTCGCACATGATTACCAAACTCAATTAGAGTTTTTTCGTTTTTATTGTTCATGATGTCCTCGTAGGTATTCTAAGGGACAATAACTATAGTATTCATATTGGACTACACACTATAGTTAGCATTTATAAAGGCGTGATATAACAAGGTGCTCGTTCGGACGCAAACTACGCTGCGCTTCGTTTGCGCCCTACAGCTCAAATGTTATGCGAAACAGCAAGTACAGATTGCTGATTGAGACTAAAATGAAAAGCTCTTCCCCGCTATAATTATCGGAAGAAATGTAGTTGGTTGAGAGTTTTGATATGCCTGAAATAAGCCGTTTTCTTGGGATTGTTATTTCAATGTGCTTTGATGAAAGCAGCCGCCACACTTTCATATTCGCTATAACGAATAGTTGGAGAATGGGCAGAAATACACCAGGAAGAATGAATGGAAATGTGGGATACACAAGAATTTCATAAAGTTAAACCACTCGTTTAATATGGAGGAATAATATGGAAAGCGTATATCTAGTTGAGGCAAAATATAAACAGGATTACAAAATTTTCGTCCGGTTTAACACGGGTGAATCAGGAGAAGCAGACTTAAAAGAAACAATTTTCAGATATAAAGCTGCAAAGTCATTACAAAACAAAAAGAACTTCTCTGATTTCTATCTTGATTCCTGGCCGACTTTAGCTTGGGAGTGTGGTTTTGACATTTCACCGGAATCTCTTTATTCAATAGTGACGGGGAAGTCACTTATTCAGAATGGGAGTGCCTGACAAAGCACTCTAGCAGACGGCTAACGCCGCCGCTGAGTTTGATCATTAGGTGCTCAAATCGCCAGGCGTCTGTAACGGCTAATGACGAGAAACGAGGAAATAGATATGAAAGTCAAATCAAGTTTTTATTTTCCAGAAAGGCTGAAATAATTTTGGCGCAAAGCCATGTCATTTATCCGCATTTTGTGATAGGTTGGGATGTTTATTAATAGTCACGATCGACAACCAAAGGAGAAAATAAGATGAACGAAGAAGTGAAATATGCAGGATTTTGGTCTAGGCTTCTGGCAACAATTATAGATTCGATATGGCTATACGGTATTATTTACACCATATTGTGGTTCCTTGTGAGTGAAAACTTGTTTGATCCAAGAGCAGGTTACACGGCTATACAATTCACTTTTGAGTGGCTTATACCATTTGCTGTTGTCATGGTTTTTTGGATAACGAAATCAGCTACTCCTGGAAAAATGATTTTAAAGATGAAGATAGTTGATTCTGAAACATTTGATAAAGTATCAGCGATCAGGTTATTTGTACGATACTTGGCATACTTTGTTTCCATGATCCCGTTATTTTTAGGGTTTCTATGGATTGCATGGGATGAAAAGAAACAAGGTTGGCACGACAAAATAGCCAAGACAGTAATAATAAAAACATAATAGATACATGTTTATTATCAGGTAATCCTCTCTAAAAATCAGTATTGCTCAGAAGTGGCATTCATATGAAAAAATCTCGCTATTTTGCCAACCCAACTATCAGTATCTTCGAACAGGTAAATGATGCCAGATGTCATAACATGGGAAAATTCCATGATTGATTCTGCCGCATTTCTGATGGCCTTTTCCGATGAATGGCACAGCCGGGTAGTACGTGAGCGGCATGAGCTCATTGGTGCGTACGCAGACAAGAAGGAATGGACTGACTATATGTTGGGAGATGATGGAGTACTCGCCGGTGTAGTGAAGCGACTGGCGCTTTTCGATGCCGGGCTCGGTATGGTCCGGGAGTGGTACACATTTGATGCATTGTTCGTGGGCAGCGAAAGTCTGTATAAAGATAAACCGGAACACCCATCAAAGGTCTATGTAGCAATCGAACATGAGCAAGGTGAGGACCCTGAGGTCGAGATGTGGAAGCTCCTGCATTGGCGTTCTCCTCTCAAGGTGCTATTCATCTACGATTGGAATGAGGACCGTAAGTCAACCGAAATGCGACGGGCATGGATCTCGACGCGGCTGGCTGAGTACGGGGGAATGATTCAGACTGTTGAAGCGCATTGTTCAGAACCCCAGTCATCGTATCTTGTACTTGTCGGTGGCCGAGCAAGTGACGCCGCGGTGCCTGAATGGAAATGGTGGTGTAAAAAGGGTTCGCAGCCGGCCGCACAAAGCGCCGCTGCTTTGTGTCCCCTCCACGCTGCGCGTTAAGCAAAGAAAGATAAAAATGATGAAGAAGGCAGCTTTCAAACATAAGGAGGAAATGGCAGAGGAAACCGCAATCGAGACCCTTGAAAGAGAACTCGACTTCACCCATGGGACTGCTGTCGCATACGTGCGTGCACGTGGTCGCTGTGAATACTGTGGGTGTGACCTGATCATGTCGCGACAGGGATACGCGATAGCTGAGATTGACCATCTATTGCCGAAGTCCGAGTTCCAGTCTCTCCCTGACGAACTGAATTTTGTCCTGTCATGCCGCCCATGCAACGGTGTTAAGCGGGGCCGTAGCGTTCTAAGGCCGAATGAGACCGCTGTAAAGATGCTCACAGATCATCGATCGAAGCTGATAGAGCGTGTGCGCGAAGACATCGCAGAACAAATGAAACAGTACAACAAGAATTGGAGGCGAGTTACCGAGGTGCTTCATGAAGTCTGGTGGATGTCGCGGCAATTGCCCAACAAATAGGTGTACCAATCAACTCTAACCAGAAATCCAGATCAAGTGATACTATAATGAAAACGCCATGTTTGCCAGACTGGGGGAATCCTGGTTTGATGATTACTGGATGAATTACAGGAAAATCACAATTTCTGATGGAAAAAGGTGGCACGAAAAAATCGCGGCATTGAAAGATCTTGTAAAATATAGAAAGGGCGATTCATCACTAATCATACCCAGGCATAACAGAGCACCGAGGGAGGGTAAGAAATGAAAGTCACTGTCCCTCCCATTAAATCACAGGGAATAAAAACAAGGCTCGTTCCCTGGATTAACAGCATCGTCCCTCATGATTTTGATGGTCGCTGGATCGAGCCATTTATGGGTACTGGGGTGGTTGCCTTTAATCTGGCTCCTGAACATGCCCTTTTGTGCGATACAAACCCCCACCTGGTGAATTTTTATCAGTCCATTGCAGAAGGTGAAATAACACCAGAAGTAGTGAGGGCGTTTTTAGAAAAGGAAGGGGCAGTTTTACTGGAAAAAGGCGAGTCTCATTATTACGAAATAAGAGACAGGTTCAATGAGCGGCACGCTTCATTGGATTTCCTGTTTCTTAACAGGGCAGGCTTTAATGGCATGATTCGTTTTAATCGCAAAGGTGGGCTTAATATCCCGTTCTGTAAAAAACCACAGCGTTTTGCTCAGGCCTATGTAACAAAAATCGTCAATCAGGTCTCTCATGTAAGCCGCTTATTAAAAGCCAAAGACTTTGAATTCAGGTGTCAGTCATTTGAAAAAACAATTGCCTCTGGTAACTCCGACGATATTATCTATTGCGATCCCCCGTATATCGACAGGCATGTTGATTATTACAACGGCTGGGATGGGGAGCATGAGAAAGCACTCTATAAAGCATTGTCAAAAACACCCGGCAGGTTCATTTTATCAACATGGCATCACAACGATTTCAGAGAGAACGGATATATAGAGTTATTGTGGGAAGAGTTCAATATATTAACAAGAGAGCACTTTTATCATGTCGGAGGAAGTGAAGATAATCGCAATCCGATGATTGAGGCAATCGTTGCAAATTATGATGTTTCTCAATGCCTGTACCAGAAACAAAAGCAGTCGGAGCAAATGATGCTGCTGGAGGAACAAGCGTCATATTAGTGAATAACAATGTGCTGCACCCGGGCGGCAATTCTGCTGTACTCCATTGCCGCTGATGAGTCTGATCGTTAGCCATAAAGGACAAAAGGCATACATTGTGCTAATCTTCAGCCATGAAGCCAATTTCATGCGGAAGGTGCTCCGCCGCTGAGTTTGGTCGTTATGTGTAAAAGGAACAACAATGATCTTCTCAATATCAAGCAAATTAGATAAAGCCAGTAAAATAACTGAAAGCAGCTTTACTGAGTTAGATATCTGGGAGCGCCAGCATATTGAAGAGTGGATT
>JAJDYQ010000045.1 GCA_022825085.1 Gammaproteobacteria bacterium | reverse complement strand
CTGGCGACAGAGTGCAAGGCAGTCCCCGATCATTGGCAGGGAGGTGATTAACGAATGGCCAGAAAAAAAACAACCGGTGTCTCCAGGGGCGTCTCCCGCGGTCAGATGCCACATCCTTTGGTTTGGTATATTCGTTTTCGCGAAAAAGGTTCGAATGCTGAAATTGCAAAGAGATACTTTACCAGCGCCAACAGGATTGGTGACATCAGGCGCAATACAACCTTTAAGGACATTACTGAAGACGCCACATTTTCCGAAAATGAGCTTGACAGGGCCCGTGACCATATTAAAAGGAACTTCACGAAAAACAGCGCAGGGGCCACCTTGCGAGATGCGGCTTACTCTTTGGCAAGGCTTGACGAAATCAGGGCGGGGACGACGAGTTCTCGCAGGGTCCGTAGAGGCAAAAAATCCAGCGGCAAATCCGCACACAGCTCATCCACAATAACCGGCAAGCAACCAACAAACAAGGATAGTGTCGCCGTTACAGCCAAAGGTGAACAAAAAGCAGACAAGCGACAAAAGGTATCTGAAAAACTGAAAAGCATGGGAGTCATGCCGGATGCCGATGCTCCGGCACCTGCTGTACCAGCAGAGAAAAATCTGCTTAATATCAGGGCTGAATTTATTTTTGTTGCTTTGGCTGTCGTGTTTTTGGTCGCGTTTCTGATGTTTTTTGGTGGTGATGACATCTCCCGACAAACAGATGATGCGGCCACTGTCGATGTAGCAACAACTGCTGATAATGTCGGACAGGCAAATAGCAGGATTTCCGATTCACCGTTGCCTCCGGCTGCCATGCCGTCCACCACAGGAGAGGAGGCCACCCGCCCCATGATGTCGTCCGATAAGAAACATTCGCCTGTTACCGGCATGGCTGGAGGAACCGAAGTTATTTCTACATCGCGGCGGGGTTCCATGTCTCCCATGGCCGGCGAAGGTGGGCAATTCCCCGCGGACTCCAGCAATACCGCCAGCGATTCCGGTCAGCGTTCAGAGCCCCGGACACCCCCAGCGTCGGAAAAACTGCTTCCGGCACCGGTCTGGCGCTGGGGCCAGATACCGTAAAAAGCGGTATTGTTGTTTTCCAGATCACCTATATATTCAGCAGCCTTCCTCCATCAACCGGCAGCATATGCCCGGTGACATAGGCAGCATCGCGAAACAAAAACAGGACAGCAGCAGCGATATCCTCTGGTTGCCCGGATCGTTTGAGCGGGATGCGGCCAAGTATATCGGCCTGCATCTCCTCGCTCTGCCCGCTTTCCGGCCAGAGTATTGCGCCAGGGGCCACTCCATTGACTCTGATATCCGGGGCAAGCTCACGTGCCAGACTTTTGGTTAAAGCCAGCAAGCCGGATTTGGCAATGCTGTAAACGATATGATTTTTCATTGGTCGTTCAGCATGGATATCAATGATATTAATGATGCTGCCCTGATGGACGGATAGCAGCCCCGCTGCTGCCTGAGACAAAAACAGAGGCGCCTTCAGATTACTGGTCAGCAGAATATCCCAGTCTTTTTCCGTTATACTGCCAATCGGTGTCGGATAAAATGCAGATGCGTTATTGACCAGCAAATCCAGCCGGCCAAAGTGTTTGACACATGAATCGACCAAACTGGCAAGCGCACTGGTTTCCAGCAAGTCGGCCTGCATGAGCTGCACTGAATTTGCCCGGATACCGTTAAGTTCATCAGCAAGCGATTCGGCACTCACGGCGGAAGATCGATAATGCAGGCAGAGCCTCATGCCAACCTGATGGAGAGTGCGCACAATGCCGGCACCAATTCGTCTTGAGGCACCCGTAACGAGAGCGACTTTGCCTTCCATGTCCTGCGGGGTTGAGTTCATCTGCGTAAAATGGTCGAGTAAAAAATGCGACTATACTGATATTCCATGGCTTTTTTTAGCACTCATTTGAATCGACTTCCCGAACCGGATGCCGAAGCCAGCCGGCATGGCGACCGGGTGCTGGCTTCGCTTGAGCAAAAGATTAACAGTGCCGGTGGCTTCATCAGCTTTGCTGAGTATATGCAGCATGTGCTTCATGCACCGGGCCTGGGCTATTACAACACTGGCAGGGAAAAACTGGGTTCGGCAGGCGACTTTATTACGGCACCGGAGATTAGCCCGCTGTTTGGCCAGACACTGGGGCAGCACCTCCTTTCCGCATTACCGGACAAAGGTTCTATCCTGGAGCTGGGCGCAGGTCTGGGAACAATGGCGGCTGATATCCTGCTACACCTTCAAAAACACCGGGCATTACCTGATACCTATTTTATCCTTGAATCATCTGCCGACCTGCAGGTTCGTCAAAGGCAATACCTTGCACAACACCTGCCCCCCGGTATTGTGGACAGGGTTGACTGGCTGGACCACCTTCCCGACGAACACAGCTTTACCGGAATCATAATTGCCAATGAAGTCATGGATACCATGCCGGTGGAGCATTTCCAGATTCAGGGAGGCTCAATCTACCAGTTGGGTATTGGCATCGAGGCATCACGACTCCACTGGAAATCCCGCACTGCCCCCACAGAGCTGGCGGCACGCATTGAAGCTGACCTGCCATTAGCGATTACAGACTATCCGGATGGCTATAAGTCGGAGATCAATCTGCTGCTGCCTGATTGGATAAAGGCATTGTCCTCCAGCCTTGCCAGAGGTGGGCTATTGCTGATTGATTATGGCTACGAACGTGAAATGTACTACCGACCCGACCGGACACGAGGCAGCCTGAGGGCCTATTACCGGCACCATGATGTGGATGATGTATTGCTGTATCCAGGATTAGCGGATGTGACTGCCTGGGTTAATTTCACGGCCGTAGCCGAATCGGCACTTGCAGCCGGACTGCGGGTATCAGGCTATACCACCCAGGCAAATTTTCTGCTTGAGAATGGCCTGCTGGATCTGATGCGACCGAAAACCGACAACGATGGCGGGCAAATTGACCCCGGCTATCTGGCTTCGGCTGAGGCCGTTAAAATACTGCTTGAACCGGCAGAAATGGGAGAAACGATAAAGGTTATCTACCTGACCAAAAACAGCGAACCGGGCCCGAGATTTGAACGTGACATGCGTCATAATCTTTAAGTATCGTGGTTACTCCCATCTCATTATTCCTTAATATCACAACAAGAATACTCATCATCCCTGCTAAAAAAATGAAATTTCAACCCCCACTTTAAAACAATGTAATCAAACTGCATATTGTTGTCGGAAAAGTGGCTTTGTAATTTATTAATAACAAAATCATGACTCATGCTTTCACATTAAAAAGACCGATTGCCTTCACCCTGCCCTCTCGGACCGCTTTCGCCATTGCCGAGACCGTCTCTTCAAACGGTGTTTCAGGGTCCAGGTAATGGGCGTAAAGCAGATCAATTCGTTCGGCCCCAAGACACTTGAGACCATTGTCAATCGCACGCTTCACATAACCCTTCCTGCCGTTTATTGTCAAGGGGAACCCCCAGCCCGTGTCCAGTCGGCTCCCCGATTGATCCTCCTCGAACCGGCGCAGAGTTATTTGACCTGTTATGTGCTGACACTAAACCAGAATTCAATTTCATCCGTTTCAACCTCAAACCGTGCGGCATGCTCTACATTGGCGGGCACGTGATACCATTGACCCATACCTATACGTTGAGTTTTATCATTCATTGTAAGAATTAACTCGCCTTTTGTGATGACACCATGATTCTCTGTATCATGTGTATGAGGCGGGATTTCTGTTCCCGCTGGATAAGATGCAAAAAGCACATCACTATCTTTAGCCTCCAGTTTATATGCATCAAAACGACCATCATATAGCGGAAGTTGTTTTATTTTGTCAGGGTAACTTCCAGACATTATTTTCTCCTAATGAAATATAGACATTCTAAGTCTATCATAAAATACGGATAAATAGCCCTGAACCAGCACTGCTCACACCGAGTTTTTTCAGGGAACCGAACACGTCACGGAAACCGGTGAAGGCATCGATAGCCATCAATACTCCCCAGATCAGAACGACAATGCCCAGCCCTCCCAAGGTTTATACCAGCCGCTGCTGTCCCGTCATCAGCTGAAGGCACCCATTAAACCTATATTAGGCTAACGATCAGGTTCATCAGCAGCGGACAAACCATGCGACAGATTGGTCATCGGCTGGAACCACCCTGTCAGGGAACTGACCCATTACCTCGTGCGCGGATTAGGGCGCACTAGATACCAACTGACTAAAACCAGGCTACCAAAGCCCGTATATAACACCATGAAAACCCATTCTGGAGCGTTGTAGTAAAGTAAGCTTTGCAACCAATGCTGTATAAACGAACCTGAATAC
>JAJDYQ010000070.1 GCA_022825085.1 Gammaproteobacteria bacterium | reverse complement strand
CGCCTCCTCTCCGGGATGCTGCCCTTCCTTTCCCAGTTGTTGCCCGGTTTTACATTCAAATACCCACATCTGTTGGTTAGCAATCGCTACCACATCCAACTCGTTTTTCACATCCTTTCTAGTTGTTTGTGGATGCTGTTGCACCTCCACATTACGAGCCACCTCGGTAATTCCGGGATATTGCTCCTTCATGGAACACAAGAGGTCATATACATACTCCTCAAGCCACATCCCATTCAGAAATTTTCGATCATTCTCGCTTTTGAATCTATACGTTTCATGCTTTGCATCAGACAGAGATTTTTCATATTCCAGCAGCTCACTGGACTCTTCCAATTCCCGTAACCAATTATTAAAATCTTCAGATCGGCCATCTTTGGGGATTTGAACCTGTAGTTCATTATTTTGGGCTTTACTCGCATATTTATTTAACCGACTGAATACCTTGCTATACTTTCCCCAATGCCCTGCCCAGCGCTCTGCCATTTCTCTTCTTTTAGCAGGAATCCCTCTGATCTCTCTACTCTGCATAATGACATCATGGGACTGTAAATATTCTTTTAGAGACAGCGATTCTCTAATCTCAAGTTCATCCTGCTGTGTGTTCGACAACCAGATAACTTTGGGTGTCTGCATATAAAACACACTGATATCATCTTTATAACATTGTTTAAAAGCCGCAATGCTCATCGGTTTGGTGCCCCCCGTAGCATTCAATACCAATTCTTGTTTGTCGGCATGGGCCTTAATGATTTTATCAACATTTTCCTGTATGCTGTCGATATGGAATGCGTCGGGAATATCTATAATCTCAACCTGTATCCCTCTGCCCTTCAAGACTGTTTCCTGTGCATTGGCATTAGCTTTTTTTAGTGCAGTGCTGAGCAGATATATCTTTTCCGGCTTCAGGTCCGGGTGCAGGGCCGGCAGAATATTGGGTAATGGCTGATCGGATACAAAACAGATATGGGCCTTGAAACGGGACATGTCATAACTCCTTGATCTATAAAATGAGTTCGAGTCGATGGATTTAATCTGAAGGCTCGATAGTATATTTACCCAGGCCAAAACTGGTATTTTTTCCGACATGGAATAATTCACAGATATATAAAGCCATCAGAAAAGGCTGTAGCTCGCCTCGGATATGCCAGTCACCAACCAGCCCAGGCAGATCCATTTTCTGTCTTTGTCTGGAAGAGTAGCGGGACCATTTGACATATCGCAACTTGTGCTCGCCACTTAGTATTCCGGCTTTTTCAATCAAATCCTTGTCATCCCAGAGAATATGTTGTTCGTCATCATTCAGGGAAACAGACCGGACACGGCGCAGACAGCCGGCAATCAGATCAGCAGTGGTAATCTGTCGGCTGCCAAGTACTTTGCCTTTGTGCTGCAATCGCAATGGTGTTTCAAAGCGCAGGGTCATTTCGTTTTTGCCTGGAGGCATTTTTAGCTGGATGCTTTGATCATGAGGCAATATCTGCTGTGGGTTTGCCTCATTCCAGACATATTCCTGATGCCCACCTTCAATCTGGCTTACTGTGACCAATCTGGCAGAGGCCTGTTCACCTCCAAGTCCATGGACAAGTGCTCGCCGCCATGCTGACACAATCAATGAAAACTGTTTCAGGGCACGCCCGAAAATCACCATGTGAAAACTGAATTTTTTGCCGCAATCAAGCATCCCGCCTCCCAAGGCCGGAGGTTCGATAACATAAGGGAGTGAGCAATGTGCAGGCTTGCCAGTATTTCGATCCTCGATATCTGCTTCGGGTTCAAAGATCATCGAGTAGGCGCAACTGCTTGTGAACTGACACCCATCGCAGGTGTGCCGAGAGGTAATGCAGGAAATATGACGCAGAGATGTTCCGAATGCGCCACGCAACATGGAACCACAATATTGCGGCCGGTTCCATGGATTCTCCAGCACACAGTCAAACCGGTAACGTACAGCAGGAAGGGAAATCGTCCGGGTATTCATACGTTTGATAATTTACCGGTTATCTAACCGGATGGATGACAGGTATTGCGAGTGCATATCTCATGGTTCAGTTAATTTCGTCTTCCCCGAGCTTTCTAAGGATTTGATTGAGGGCCTTCTTGTCGCGATCATATTTTCTCTTGTGTAGATTTCTCTGCTGCTTCACCTTCTTCATTCTTTTCTTGATCCATAAGGCCGCCTCCTTAATGTCCTCCGGTGATTTCCAGTGCCCTTCTCTCACTTTATTGATCACTTTTTGATAATCAGATTGATCAGGGTCGCCTTGCCTGCACACCTCATCGATTTGGCGTTCTACGGGGCTCATGGCTTGAAGTCTTTCTCTTTCTTCAATGAGGCGCTTCTTTTCATTTTCTTCTTCTTTAATACGGCGCCTCTTTTCGTTTTCTTCTTCTTCAATGCGGCGCCTCTTTTCATTTTCTTCTTCTTCCATCCTGGAGCGCTGCTCCTCCTCGGCCTTGTTATCAATTTTCATGGCACCATAGCCAACCGAAGTCTTCGCGCCAAAGCCGATCCAGTCGAAGGCATGATCAAATGCCTTTTTTATCGGTTCCTGCCAGCCACCTTTGCATAACTGATCACTGCGCAACAGATGTGGTGTGAGAGTAATATGAAAAACAAATTTACTGTCGGGCGGAACAGTTATAAACGGGATTGGGGTCGGCGAACCTGCATCATGCGGTGTCTCCTCCCCTTGATAGTATTTTCCATAATGTGGTGTCATAATATCCAGCGACATCCCACTGGCCGCCGGTAGTTGTGGCACACAATCCTGGAATATCAGCGCACCACGACGGTCAGCTGATCCGAACAATTCCTGTATCCATTCATCGTTCCAACCGTCGGTTTCTTCCATTCCACGAAGCTCACAGGCCGCACGAAGCAATACGCCCTTGATGCTGCTGCCGGGCAGATATGGAAGGCCGTATGGATTGAGAAAAGCAAATCCATTTTCCAGTGGATGCTCAATTCCCATGCCAGTGATAAACGGCGCAATAGATCGACCATAAACCGTCATGTAGTTTGGCATATGTTCTGTTAATTTGGCGAGGCGCTGAGCGATACCTTCCATCTGTTTTCTGGAATCGGGCGGCAGACTTCCAGACTTTTTCATAGCGCACGCTTTCTCATCGCTCTCCAGATCCCAATTACCTTCCTTCCAGCACTGAAGGTACAGGCTGTATTTATGCCCCGGCGGGGCATCCTCGAAATCATTTCCGACATATTCAGGTACGGCCGGTTTCATTTGCCTGTCTCCCCGGTCGAGTTTTGTGAATCTATCGATTTACGGGCATCGGCCAACTGCCGTAACCAGCGAAAAAGGGCCATGATTTCGCTGTTTGCACGCATGTAAAGATCCGGTGAGGAGTTATACAGCGCCTCCATCACTTCTTTGAACTGTGCATCTTTCTTTGGGAAGGATTTACCATTTTTAAGATCGATTCCGCCAAGGGCACACTCAAGCCACTCGCATAGATCGTTGAGCAAGAGTTTATGTTCAGGCTGATTCTTGCTCCGCAAAAAGGCCAGTGTTTGCATCAAGCCGCTGTTCATAACGAGGCTGGCAGTTGATTTGGCAAGGTTGGTATATTCTTTAATACGATTTTTACTCGCAGCCCACTCGACCCTTCGCCATGCGTATTTGGCGCGTTGCTGGTCCAGCGTGAGCGGAAGGTCAGACGCATGTTTGTTCATTTCGTTCCTCCTGCGAAATGCAGCACCATCTGACCACGCCCTGTAGTCGCATCGCCCCCAATCTGCAATAAGCGATCCTGCAAGCCGGTTTTCAGCTTCTCGGCAATGTCTCCAGAAGACATGATCTTACCCGGCGGCTCTTTGTCCGCAGCATAGCGTTCATCGGAACACAGCACCGGCGCCACAAGCAAGGATTCCGGTGGCAGATTTTCAGTATAGAACAGTCCACCATCAGCGGCGGTTCCGGTTTCATCGTCGATGCGTACATGCGGTTCTACCACGGTAGCGTGCTCGACAAAGTGTGAGAAGGCCTGATCGGGTAACAGCACCATATCCTTCTTGAGCTTTTCTGAAAAATAGTGATGCTCTTCATTATCGGGCAAGGCGTTTTCTGCCAACCATTGCGCTATCTTTTGCAACCCGTCATTCTTTCCGGCCTTAAACTGATAGGCCTCGAGAATAAGCTCTTTATCGCTGATCACTTGTTCATCACATACAAGCGCCTGACCTTCAATGACTTGAGGTATTTCCCAGTCATTGCCCAAATCGGCATGTCCTGCCAGACGCTTCAAACGCGCCAGTGTGGTTGGACAGACCGCATAGACATAACCCTGTTTCAGGCTGCGCAGTGGAAATGCCACGAGCTGTGCATCGCCAAAACTGACCGCTCCGGCATATCCGGCGTCGCCGCTTTCAGGTCCTAATATGCGTTTCACCAGGCCCTTGTCCCAGCCATCCATCACCAGTGCCTGATGCCGAATCGCACCCTTGATACCGGAACCGGCCATATTGGGGTGGTTGGTATGGCGTTCCCGCTGAATCGGGTTGTCAACCACTCCAAGCGCCTGCCCGGCACCCATGTGTACCGGTGTGACCGCATAAAGAAACAGTAATTTATTTTGTTTAAACATCAGCTATTCCCGTTAACAATAAATGATAGATAATTACCAACATGCGATTGAAGCGAGGTTATACCCTTCTGCCCGCCGTTGTCTGTCGATATTCTCGCCTGCCAGTACCCACAATCCCTGCTCCGCAAGTTTGCCGAGACGTTCGGAATCTCCCTGCAATAACTTGAACCAATACACACTGCCCGCAGGCACTGCCCGCTGTGCCGGCTTGGGTTGCCAGCGGGCCAAGTCCCAGCCCGATACCACTGTATATCCGGGTACCGCCGCACACACAAGTTGGGCGCGTACTCCCTGCCAGTCAAGAAACAAAGCCTGATCCTCCTGCTGAATACCATCTGGCAACCAGCCGTTTACGAACAATCCCGGTGTTTGCAGCATCAGCTTGAAGCGACCTGTTTCCTTGATTTGTTCTGAAGGGATGGGGATCGTTTCAGGTTCTACATGGGTAAATACAGCAGCGCGACCATCACCACCCAGACGCAACATGCCCGGCTCCCGCAACAGGTCCTCACAGCCCTGCAAGCCGACCAGCAGACCGGATTCATGGTCGGCTTTCTCGCCAGCATGATGCAGGGCCGTGTGTTGCAGGGAAAACAGCTTACTGTCCTCGGCACTGCGGCTTTCCGGATTCATCCCGATTCCGACACGGGTCTCATCGGCCCACAGGCAGCGACTGTGCATAATGTGATCTCTTGCCAATGGTTTTCCTAATGTATAGGTGCGCAACCCGTCATGCGTCAATAACCAGCCAGATTCCGGTTTGGCCGCTTCAGAGCGACGCAACACCGGCAGACAGGGCAGAGAGTCCGGGATGCTACTCATCAGGCTTTCTGGTTGTTCTTTCGGCTGCAAACAAAAAACATCTTTGCCATTATTCGAAACCATGACATCGGCGGGCAGCGCCGTAAATATCTTAATCATCCCGTTCTGTGGATTGCGCCGTGCCAGATACAGTGAAGACAAATGGAAAGTGCCCGGTTCATCGGGTGTGCCCAGAACACGTTCCAGCTCAGGGTGGTCGGCAAGCCCCTCGCCTCGCACAAAACTGTCGATTTGGGCAGAAGAATCACTCAATAACCTTGAGCGGAATGCGCCGGCAATAACAGAGGGTGGCGGCGGAAATACCGTACTGCCATAGGAACCGGCATCTCCGAAGGCGCGATTACCTCGAAAGCTCCAGGTATCCAGTGCCTCAATAAAATAGTATTTCATTCCTCTTCTCCATAGCGGCTCTCGCGGGCAAGAAATTCGGACACCATCAGTAGTTTCTCCAGATCATCACGATAATTGTCGGAATCTTTCACCAGATCAACGAGGTCACGAACCAGCTTTCCATGATCTGCATCACGGCCCGCCCTGGTCTGGCGGGAGAACTGATGCGCAAGTGCCGTTTTCAACATATCCGGGTTAGGCTTCTCAGGCAGTTGGCGCAACCAGGATGCAGAATGATAGGCCGCACGGCGTGATGTATCGTGGGCAAGCATTTCTATCAGTTGCTGAATCAGACTTGGCACACTTTGTTCTGTACCATCCTGGCCACCATTCCAGTACCATTTTTTGGTTACATCAATGGCACCACCGGCACGCTTGAGAATTTTCAGGCTGAAAGCATTCCGACCTCCTTCTTTTTTGGCTCGCTGCTCCGCAGCCCGCAGTTCACGCATGACCAGTTGTAAGGGGGTTTTGTGGTGTGCGACCACGGCGCCACAGGAAGCAGTGGCCCGGGTTCCCATAACAGGAAACAGGTGATTGCGTAAAAGAACATAGCCTTTGCCCGATTTCAAGTTCACTTTGCAGTCTTGATTCCCGATATCATCTCTACCGGAGTAAAGTGCATTCAAAAGCTGCATCGCCGGCAGCAGGTCATCGACACATACGAAGGCCATGACATCATCCCCGCCGGCATAGATCAGCTTCCCCTTGTAACAGTCCTCCAGTACAAAGCGGGCAATTTTTAATGAGAACCCATTCAACGCCTCTGAAATGGCTCGATGACGCGCCGGTGATGAAGGACGTTTTTCGTCCAGGTATTTTTTAATATCCGGGTTAGTCTCGAATCGATTTTTGACGCTGGCTCTGATCTGCGGATGCCATGATTCCTGAAATTTGATCTTAAATTTATCATTGCTGCTGGAAATCCAGGCTCCCATTCGGTCGCCATCAAACAGCAACACCCCGTAGTATGCCTCAGGTTCTTTCTGGAAAAGTTTTTGCCATTTTTTCTGTTCATTTTCGTCTTGCTGTTCATACAATGCGGGTAGATAGCGGCACAACAGATCCTCATCTGTATCCTGTTCAATATCCTTAAGCAAACGACGCGGCAAGGCGACCTGTTCGGCTTGTTCCTTCATCTTTTCCAGTTCCAGGCGCTGCTCATCCGACAATGAATAGGAATTCTTCAACCATTGCTCCAGACTGACCGACAGGGCCAAAGTGTGGGTGGATACAACATAGCGGCGAATATCCTCATTTATAATTTTACCAACTTCCTCTGCAAACATGGACGGCCACAGCCGCTTGATCATGGACAGGGCATCAAGATGTTCGCCATCCTTCGCTAACGATGGACGTTGCTTGGCCAGTCTGGCCCACAGGGTGTTATCGCGTTTTCCCGGTGGCCAATCCAGTTCGTTTCGAGCCAGAGTCAACCATTCCCGCTCTCCGTTCAATGTTGAGCGATAGCCTTGCTGAGGCAACTGTGAAAACGGGCGCACACCCTTGGCAGCCTGTGCCAGACGATCCAGCAAGTCATAAATGGCCGGATAGAGCGTACCCGGATTCGGTTGATAGAAACGAGTACCGTCAACCGGCAGATCCCTGCTGAGCAGCTTCCAGGCGGAAGAATCCAAAAACCCCACCTTGCCTTCTGACGGATAAAAATCACTTAATACCTCACGCAGCTTCCTGCCATCGGCTTTTTCCTGCGCACCCTCGGCCAGTGACCAGGGAACGGCTGCCCAATGTACTTCCGGGAAATCTTTCAACTGTTCTTTTAACTGAGCATAGCAATGCTGCCCATCCGGTTTTTCACCGATAATTTCCAGTATATTGTCCAGTGCTTTTTTACCGGTTGAATGTACATACTCCTGTACATCCTGCTTAATTTGTCGCGCCAGATCCTGCGCCTGATCGGTGGGCACAATCGCAACAAAACGGTTCGGAAATACGGCATTAAACAGTTCATTGGCATCGGAATGTGCCTTATACCAGCCAAGATCTTTGAATAGCTCTTTCTTGAGGCCCATATCATCGCGCAGCCATACATCGACCAGTGGCACACCGCGCAGATTGGGAAACATAATTGCATCCGGTCCCAACTGTTCAGCAACCACCCTCATACCCTGCCATGCAATACGGGCCAGAAAATGAGAACCTGCCCACAGGTCCGATGTGCTGCGGGCTTCGGCGATAAATTTTTGTACCGGACCAAAGCTGACCATCAACAGACTGGCCGTATCATTGGCATCAAGTGCCATTGCACCAGCAAATGCGGAAACGGTATCCAGATGGGACCAGATCGTATGATCCGGCACACGGGTGTCTGCCGGCAGGTTTTGCCAAAGGTGATTCAGCAGGCCCGCATCGCTCGGTGTGCATGGCCCGAAGCGCCAGTAGGCCAGCAGCGTCTTGCGAAAATCGGGCCTGCCTTCCTCATCATTATTGTGAATCAGCGACTCGAAATGAGATCTGCTGACTGCTTTCAGTTTATCCAGTGGAATGTCATTCAACTTTCCCAGATCAGAATCAGATCCCTCGCCTGTCAACGAATCAGGTTCCTCACCTGTCAACGGGTGTTTCAATACAGGCCTCTCGGCAAAATCCACCTGCGTCCATTTGGCATAACGGTGATCGCTTTCCAATGTCGGGAACTGCGGACGGTCTGCGGCGGCCGCATAGTGATCCGCACGTTTGACAAATTTTTCTGTATCGGATGGCTTACCACGGTTTCCAAAAAGCCGCTCACGCAGGTCAGCCACCGTTCCCCACTCATGCCCGGTCTTATCACGGAGCAATATCAGGGCTTTCTCGGCCGGATCATGCACCCAGGCAGCCAGCTTGGTTTTCCATAATAATTTATTCATCATTTTGTCCGATTCGTTGGAATTTTCCGTTGTTATCGATCACTTGATGGATTGCCCGAAATACCTCAACTTGATTTTTTTCAACCCATTCCCGATCAGACTTGTCTAATTGATCCTTGATGACGGACGGGAAATCAGTCGGTATATGGAATACCAGACACCGACACTTTTGGTCATCTTTCACCACCTTGAAGCGGATCGGTGTTGCCATGCGCATATTCTGCTCCTGACCACAGGGCAGTGGCCAATCCTTGCCTGCCGGGTAGCCGAGCAGATGGATACCGGCGATACCATTAATATCCCTCTTGTCTTTTTTAGCTTCTCGGCGCATATCTTTTTTTAATTCGGCCAGCTTATCAATGGCCTCCGACCAGTTTTCAAGCGGCTCAGATTGCCAAACCAGTGGCCGATCATCGTCCATGCCGATGGCATGGGGCCAGTCGTACTTCATACACTCAAACAGCTCCCGCAGATAAGGGCGGATGGCTTCCTTCGAGAAGGATGAAATAGTGTGTCCATCAGAAGACATGTGCAATGAACCCCATCCATTACGGGAGCGCGAACCCAGTGTGCCAAACCAGGCCAGTAGATTCAGTGCCTGATCAATTTCTTTCTCATAACGCTCAGGAAACCGTAAAGATAATTTCGCTATTTGCTTATCAGACAGGGGTTGGCTATCTTTTTTATTTATCGGGCCATAGGCAAGATATTTGGCACCGTCAGATTTCAATTCTTGCGAGGACAAGTTTTTTCCCATTTCCCAACTACTCAATCGCAACTGCACCCGACTCTTGCTGGCCTCCCCGCTCCGGCCAGCACAACCAAACAACTTCTCTTCTCGTTCAAGTAGTTTTTTATGCTCATACTTAACTTCTCGCGCCACAGCAATCCGCCACCAGTGACGCAATGCGGCCTTGAATGGCGGTACTCGCCATTGTCCCTGCTGATCGGCATTGCCGAGAAAGGCAGGAGTTGTGAAACTGACATTGAATAATCTGGTTTGAAGTTTTTCCATCACGAATAGATTCTCCCTTTGTTGCCCATATCGTTTACACAGATGTTTTAGTTGCAGAAGTCTTATTCCCGAAGGATGAATCCTGCACTGCGGGCAGACGATTATATCGTATTGAGTCTGCTTTCAGACGCAATCCGTAGCGAGTATTAGGCCGCTTTCCGATGCTGGCAATCTCGTATTTAGCCAACAACTGGGGCGGCAGGTTCTTTTTCAGCATTTCTTTTGTCCGTGATTTTCGATATTCAAAATCTTCTTTATTCATACCATTCTTCAGTGATTCCTCTGCCCGCTCATATTCGCCGCTGAACTCCTCGACAATCCGCTGATATTCGCCGAGAAATTCCCTTGCGATCCCTTCATCACCATATCGGACAGCATCAGCACCATTACAGCAGCGTCGCGCCATCCAGCTATAGAATGCCAGTTCTGCAGGCGCAACATGGTCAATGATCTCCCCTGATAGAGATAACCGTCTGTTTTCCAGATCAATGATTAACTCCGGTTCGTCCAGGGCCCGCTGGGCCGCCAGCACTGTCTGGTAAAAGCCTGCCTGACCCTTTTGCAGACTTGGCGGCAAACCATCGCGCAGACGTACAAATGGAATCTCGGCCAGACTGACCCTGGCTTCGCGGGTATCATAGGCACGGGGCCGATCACCTCTGGTGTGAATAAGATGACTCTCTTTGGTCGGAAAGTAAAACTCTGGATGAGATTCATAAGGAGCATTAACCAGCACATGGGAGAGCTTGTCCTGAAAGCGACCATACAGGCTCAAGGCATATCCCATATAGTACCCCATGGTTTTGCGTCCACCGGCAATAGATACATGCAGTTCCGCTTGTGCGTCACCTGAAAGCTCACGGACTATCTCAACCATCATATCAGCACACGCCTGATTGTCCTGCTCGGTGCGAATATCCTCCAGGGCAGTTCCTGCTTTATCCTCGATAACATGTACATTTTCTATCGAAAAATTAATGTCGGGCAGTTCATACTCTTCGATGAGTCGATAAAAATACCCATGTTCTGGATTGAGCAGAGAATGTCTCACGATTTCCCTGCCCTCTTGTGTGGTAACAAGGTGAATTTCTGTTGGAACCCATGGGCTCTCCTGATTGACGGATAGCGCGTAGAGGGTTTCTGTCACTATCTGGGGAGACAGCCCGCTGACAGCAAGCAGAACTCTACGGGGATAATGTGTTGCTTCCATGAAATATCATCCACAGCAATATATGATGAGGGCAGCGTAAACCACACTGGCAGGGCAGCACAATCCCCGCAAGCTTGTGGCCTCATATCCGGTTTGCATCAGCACCTGACAACCGGTTTGCCATGACATACTATTATTTTCGCAAGCGAATCCGCCGCGTTCCGTTCATTCCATTGATGGCTTCGCCGCGTTCCGTTCCCGGATGGTGCGGGCGACTTTTTGGCGGAGATAGACGGGTATGGCCTGTTCGGCGCTGACGGTTTGCTGCGCCCGGATTATTTTCTTTGCCAGAGGGATGATGTCTCTGGCCAGTGGCACGGTTTCGGGAATTACTTTCATCAGGCGCCCCCCCAGCCTTTGCTGCATTTGCGGATATGCTGCCCATCCTGAACCTATGGCATACCAGTCATCTTCTGCGGGAAGCAACAGGTCATTGGGTGAGCTGACGGCTTCATCGCCGATATTTTGCATGGCACCCTGTATCAGGGTGTAGCTACCCCAATATACCTCCCCGATTCTCGCATCAAACGCGGCACAGATCCGGGTTGCTGCATTGTTTTCGCGGTAATAGCCCTGTGCCATGGCGGCCAGAGACGAGACAGGAGCGACCGGCAGATCAGCTCCCAGTGCCAGCCCCTGCACGACACCCGCCGCAATACGCAGACCGGTAAAGCTACCGGGGCCGCGTCCGAATGCCAGGGCATCCAGTTGTTTCAGTTGCAGCCCGGCTTCCGCCAGAACAGTCTGCACTTGCGGGAGTATCAATCCGGTATGGGTACGCGGGGCATGCTCTTCCCGCCATATCAGCTCATCATCAACCGACAGGGCAACCGAGCAGTATTCCTGGGTGGTATCGAGGGCGAGAATTTTCACAGGATTGCCTGTTCGATCAAAGTTACTTCTTTTTTATCAGTTTCATCAAGCTCTGGTTGAATCTCAATTTAACCATTTCTACAGCAATGATGGCTGAAACAAGGACAATTCACTTTCTGCCTCACCGGTTGCAAAACCTTTCAGCCTCTCCAGTGACCTCGAATGATATTCCGGGTTGGTCTCGAAACCGATAAATGCTCTATCCAGCATTCTGGCGGCTAATGCTGTTGTCCCACTGCCCATGAATGGATCCAGCACGATCTGATTTTCCCTTGTTGTGAGTTTGATGAGATATTTGATCAGGGCTAATGGTTTCTGTGCCTCGTGAATTCTTGTCTCATTTTTGCCGAAACCAAACTCAGGCATATTAGTGGGACTCGAACCATTAAACTGGCATTCACCTGTATTCATGGCACCCACTTCGTTTTCAAGGATATTGTCAGTAATGGTGCCACCGACTTTATAAGGTTTCATGAACCATGCTATTGGTTCCCAGATAGGTGCAAGGTTGCCGAGTCGCCAGCCTTTCCATTTTTTAGCCTCTTTTGTTAAACCTCTGCGTTCCAGAACAATACTCACCCTTTGTGCCCGATGATGCGCAGATGGCTTTTTCCAGGCCAATGTATCCTTCAAAAGAAATCCACTATCTTCAAACGCATTGATCACTCTATGAATGGTTCTTCTGGCTCCAAATACAAACAAAAAAGAACCATTCTTCATTTTCGGATAAATTTTAGTCGCCCAGGCTTTACACCACCCTTGATATTCCAGTCCGATATTTCTATCGGCCTGTGCCCAACCATTAATTGGTTTGCCCCTGCGTTTAAATCCTGATTTTCCCTCTTGTGCTGGCGATTTTCCAAGCAAGGCAGAGTTCGTATTGCTATGCAGTACATCCCAGTCATCCAGACTGATTCCATAGGGAATATCAGATAAAAACAGATCGATACTACTCTCGTCCAGTTCAGGCAAGTATTGCAGGCAGTCGCCTAAAGTTATTTTATTAATGTAGTCACTATTCATCTGATCCCTTACCCAAGACCAAGAAGCCCGTTATCGACAATAGAACATATAGCTCGAATTTTTTTATCGAATTTATTTGCCCTTAGTACTTCCCTGATTGCTTGATCTTTAGTGAATCTCATTATTCGTTCTCGCTCAGCAGCCAAACACCTAAGGGCCTCAGATCTCGATATATGAATTGACTCCACAGATGCTTTCTTTTCCTCTTGCCAGATAACACTGATACTATCATCAAAATCAAGAATTTTCCGATTAACTGCCTGCCAATATGCGTTAGCATCCTTTGATGGATTCATTGACTCCACAGTTCTAAATACTTCATGCATCAACTCCATTGCATTATCTACACTATCGAGCATTGCATATCGAGCAAATACTGCAAGGTGTGTATATGTACCGATAAATACTGACCTCGCTCCGGCCTGCTGATATATCTGACTTCTGCGAGCAGGTAGTTGGTAAACCGGGCATACAACCATCGCATAGGGCTTACCATGCTTCCAGCCATCTACTGCCTGGACTTTGAAATCCTTTTGATTTTTCGCTGTACGGCTCAATCTGAATGCCTTTGCATCTGCCACAAAGCTGTAATTTTCATTAACACACTCCACATCAGCTACGTCGGCCCGCTCTGTCAGGATTGAGCTATTAAATCCCATAGCTTTACAGGCTTCATGTATTACAACATCAGTGTATTTTGAATAAAGCTTTTCCTCGCTCGTGTCATGGCGATAACTTTCAGGAATAGCTCCGCATAATCGCAAATGACCTAATAGTGCATCAACACCACTGCCTTTGATTTCGTTATCGATTTCATCCTCGATTTTTTCCGCGCCTACTCTAAAATTACTGCTTAATCTGGCAATTCTGTCAACCCAGTAACCTCTGGCCTGAATTTGTTTCTGAGTTATTACTTCTATATTCATTTGATTCTCATGCGTGGGTTTTGATGACCAGCATCTTTAACTCAGCGGTGTACGCCTTTGGCACATTTGAGGTAATATTTGCCGGATCGTATCAGGCCGCTTGTGATTGTAATACCAAAGCCAGCCGGCAACAAGTTCCTGCATACTCAAACCGGCATTGTGTGAGTCAGCTATAACATACTGTTCGATATAAGCATTTTGCTGCAGCCTGCCCGATTCAATAATTAACTGTATTCAAGTCGAGTCGTCTGGCAGCTCTTTTTGATGGAAGAACTTTTTCACATCTTCGATGCTGGTTGTCATTGGCATGGGTGGCAGGCTGTCGAGAAATATTTTTCCATATCCCTTGCTTCGGCATCGGGGGTCACACAGCATCAGTACGCCGGTATCCGTTACGTCGCGAATCAGACGCCCTACTCCCTGTTTCAGCATAACCACGGCGGCTGGTATCTGGTATTCAAAGAAGGGGTTTTGTCCGCGCCGCTGCATGGCATCAAGCCGTGCCTGCATGACCGGGTCACCGGGAGAAGCAAAGGGCAGTTTGTCTATAATAACGCAGGACAGTGCCTCGCCGCGCACATCAACACCTTCCCAGAAGCTGGCCGTGCCGAGCAGTATGGCATTGCCGTATGTCTTAAAATCTTTCAACAGTCTTTGCCGGGGGGCTTCACCCTGCACCAGTATCGGATAATCGACATGGTCTGCTATCTGTTGTGCAGCGATCTTCAGTGCCCGATGACTGGTGAACAGCATAAAGGTTCTGCCTCTGGCCGCTGCAATGACGGGCAACGATTGTGTGCAGACTTCACGGGTATAAGATGAGTCTGAGGGAGAAGGCAAACCCATCGGTAAATAATTAAGGCTGTTGTTTTGATAATCAAACGGGCTGCCCAGTATCTGGGTGTCCGGTTCATTCAGTCCGAGACGATCATTAAAATGTTCAAAGCTGTCGCCGACGGCCAGAGTGGCGGAGGTGAAAACCCAACTGGCGTTCATTTCCGCCATATAGCCCTGGAAAATTTCCGCGATATTTAACGGTGTGCTGTGCAGTCCGAACCCCCGGCGGGAGGTATCGACCCATCGCACCATTTCGTTTTCATCGTCTGCATCTGTTTCAGTGCGGGGGTCTATATGGCTGATACGTTCCAGCAGCTTGAGGCTGCGCTGATAGCAGTTACCCAGCCCCTTGGAACGTTCCGATTCATCGGACAACCAGTTACTGACCGCCGTCAGATTTTCTTTTGCCACATCCAGAGACCGGGTAAAGCCCCGCCTGCCCTGCAAGTCATTCCAGGCAAGTCGCTGACCACCCTCCCCCATGCTGATCCGTAAATCAGAGATGGATTTTTCCAGTGCATCCAGTGTGTCGGGCAACTCGCTCTGGTTGCCGGACTCTTTGATATGTTCAGATCGCGTATCGGCGCAAAGATTATGCAGTTGGCGCGAGGTCAGTGAAAGGCCAAAGAAGCGGGTAGCCACTTCCGGTAGTTGATGCGCTTCGTCAATAATAAATACGTCGGCACCCGCCAGAATATCACCAAAACCCTGCTCCTTGAGTGCCATATCGGCACAGAACAGGTGATGATTAATAACCACTAGGTCGGCTGCCAGCGCCTCCCGCCGTGCCTTCAGAACATGGCATTTTGCATAATCTTCACACTCTGAACCCACACAGTTTTCAGTCGTTGAGGTTACCAGCGGCCAGATAAACGATCCCTCTTCGACATCATCGACCTCGGCAATATCACCGGTCAATGTGCGGCCTGCCCAGTCATTGATCAGCTCAAATTCATGCTGATGACGCCGGCTACGGGCATCGCCTGCACTGCGATTGACATTCAGTCGATGGGTGCAGAGATAGTTTGCACGCCCTTTCAGCAGAGCAACAGTCACGGGCACATTGAGTGCATGGCGAATGACAGGCAAGTCCTGATGGAATAACTGATCCTGCAGGTTTCTGGTACCAGTGGCTATGATAGTGCGCTTGCCGGAGAGCATCACCGGCACCAGGTAGGCGAAAGTCTTGCCAACGCCGGTCCCGGCTTCAGTCACCAGAACGGCACCTTCATCAATGGTACGGGCGATGCGATCAGCCATTTGCTGCTGGGCCTCGCGTGGCGCAAAGCCGGCCAGAGATTCACTGAGCGCACCATCACCAGAAAGATATTCTGACACAGACATGCGATCTTTATCTCACTATGCCGACGTGAGTGAGGCCGGAAGCGAATCGATAATACCTTTCAGAAAAGCTGCCAGCCTGATAATAAAAATTCTTCATTATCAATGAGATAAAATATATTTTTACAGTATTACTTTGATAGCTGATATGCCCTGACCTCCGCCTCATCCGCTCCGGTGACATTACCCTGCAGGCGTCTGGCCTTGCTGATCAGCCGCCAGTTTTGGGCCATCAGTGATTTATCACCATCTGCCAGGGCATTGGATTTCAGTGCCTTGGACTCAGCCTGCGCATAGTCGCGCTGGAACAGATTGACTTCAGCCAGCCTGTGCCAGAGTTTTGCATTTTTCTGGTCATAGCGCAGGGCACGCTCCAGAGAATTTGCAGCCTTGTCATATTGCCCACCCTGCATATTGGCATTGGCAATGCTGACCAGCGAGTTCACTGCTGAACTGACCTTGTCAGGCTGTGGGGAAGCCGGAGCGGGTGTTATTGGTGCAGGAACAGGCGTCGGCACGGGTGACGCCACATAGGGGCTGATTTCAATCGTATCTGGCTGTGCCGCTATCGGTTGCTGTGCAGCACGGCTGGCACCCGAAGTTGCCGTTCGGTCTTCGACCGGTGCTATGGCACTGCCTTTGGCAGAACAGCCCGCTGCAATCATAATGCCCAGTATTATCGTGGTATATCGGTACAACATCAGTCTTCATCTCCAAATAAACTTTCCCAGAATGATTTTACCTTTTTCCGGATTGTATCCCCGATTGAGGTCTGATTGATAATGCAGTCTGATTTTTCACGTGGCTGCGAACCCTTTATAAAGGGGAGCTGTATCGAATCCTCACAATCTTCACCCGACAATCTGCCGGTTGTGGTTTCTACCCAGGCAAATGCAATGTCACTGGGCGGTGCCAGACGCAATGATTCGATGCCTGTCGCCTTCATGATGTCGGTCCATACCCGTAAGGCACCCGTGCTGCCTGTCAGCTTTATCGGCTTGTTCGCATCGTCACCAACCCATACAACCCCCAGCTTGTCATTACTGAAACCGGCAAACCAGCTATCGCGCAATTCATTGGTCGTGCCGGTTTTGCCGGCCACAACCATGGAGGATGGAAATTGCCAGTAAAAACTTCGACCTGTGCCGCTTCTCATCACTTCAATCAGGCTGGCATTGGTTAGATAGGCAACCGACGGTTCAATAACCTGGCTGAGCGTTACCGGATAACGCTGTAGTGGTTTTCTGTCCGCGTCAAGCACATCCCGTATGGCTCTGATAGGTGTCCGAAAACCATTGGCGGCAAAGGTTTGGTACATCCCGGCCACCTCCAGCGGCGTAAGCTCGGCAGCACCCAGTAGCACCGAGGGATAAGGCGGCAGGTTTTTACGGATACCCAACCGATAGAGGGTATCAAAAACATTGTCCAGACCCAGCGTCAGCCCAAGACGGGCAGCAGAGACATTATGAGAGCGCGCCAGCGCCATATATAGCGGTACCCGTCCATGGAACTGACCATCATGGTTTTTCGGTTCCCATAATCGGCTTTCATGCGTCTTTACCTGCAATGGAGAATCGTCCACCGGCGTCAGCATCGAATAATGCTGAGGTTGCGAATAGGCGGTAGCATAAATGGCGGGCTTGAGAATTGATCCGACCTGACGGCGGGCATGCAATGCGCGATTAAAACCGGCATAAAGCGCCTCTCGACCACCAACCATGGCCAGCAACTCGCCATTATGGCCGGCGGTTACAATGACGGCACCCTGCAGGGTATCTTTTTTCAGCCCTCGACCTGTCTCAAATTCCGATAAACGTCTGTCCAGAGTTTTTTCGGCTATATCCTGGATAATCGGATCCAATGTTGAATAAATCTGCAGGCCTTCGGTTTCCAGATCCTGTTGTTTGTAATCCTGCCTGAGCTGAGCCTTGAGCAATTCCATAAAGGCCGGGTAGCGGCTGGCACCGGCCGGTGCCTTTGGAGTGATGCCCAGTCGTGCCTTTTTGGCGGCCTCGGCCTGTTGGGTCGTGATAATTCCGTCGGCCAGCATCACATCAATAACAATGTTGCGACGCTCGATGGCATGATTCGGATTACGGCGCGGGTTATACAATGATGGCCCCTTGATCATACCGACCAGAAGCGCAATTCCCGGCAGGTCCAGCTCATTCAATGGCCGCTCGAAATAAAAATAACTGGCAAGACCAAAGCCGTGTATGGCCCGCTCGCCGGCTTGCCCCAGATAAACCTCATTCAGATAGGCCTGCAGAATTTCATCCTTGCCATAATGCAGCTCCAGCAGAACAGACATCAAAGCCTCGTTTGCCTTGCGTTGCAGAGAGCGTTCGCTGGTCAGGTAGAAGTTTTTAACCAGTTGTTGTGTCAGGGTGCTGCCGCCCTGCACCGCTCTGCCGGCCTTGATATTGCTGATCAAGGCCCGCCCGATACCTCTGGGTGATATGCCAAAATGCTGATAAAAACTCTTGTCCTCCACACTCAGCAGTCCCTTGATCAGCAAATCGGGAACCTCGGACAACCGTACCAGAATACGGTCTTCGGCTTCTTCCGGATATATACCACCAATATACAAAGGGTCGAAACGCACCGGACCCGCCTCCCGCCGGCCCGATGAAGTGATACGGGAAACGCCTGACCGATCGAAATGTATGCGCAACCGCTGTTCGTCTTCTGCACCGTCCCAGAAATCGAATCCTCGCTTATGAACAGCGATGACAGATTGCGAGGCATTGTAGCTGCCCGGCCTGTCGAGGTTTACCTGCTTTCGATAGCCCAGCAGCCTGAGCTCCCTGAGCACATGATTCGCGGTATAGGGTGCCCCTGTGTAAAGCTCCAGTGGTCGCGCATAGACCCTGGCGGGTATAGACCATTTTTTGCCTTCGAATCGAGTCAAAATTTTCACATCCAGCCAGATAAGCCAGGCGACAGGCAGTATCATTGCTATCAACAGGATGCGCCAGATAATCGGACCTGGCTTTTTTTTTCAGGGGGTGCTTTGATCTTTTTTTTGCTGTTCCGGTTTTTTTCTTCTTTTTTCGGGTTGCCATGGTTGCTGAGGGTGACGTATGTGTTCAGGCGAGCCTGCTTCGAGGCAGATCGGACCATTCATTTCAATGTGCGTATGAAATGAGATGATACATGAAAACCAGATATAGAGCGTGATTGGAGGCAGCCATCCAATCCGCTATTCCATTTTGTATAACCTCAATCCCGGCGTCCTGCGCTTTGTCCCTGCCAGCTATTACACTTTATTCAGCGCCGCGTCGCTTCAAGAAATCTCTTTACATTGCTGTTTTTGATGCGGTCAGATCGGTTCCTTGCCACATGATCAGCCGGCAGCCTTCCATCATTATCCCGGATCCCCGGATCTGCTCCCAATTCCAGCAGGGCCTCAATGATTTCAGGGTTATCATTGGATTGTGCTGCCAGATGCAGAGGTGTTCGTCCATTTTTGTTTCGGGCATTACTGTCCGCGCCGGCCTGCATAAGGACACGAATGATTTCAGGATTTTCATTTTCCCTCGCCGCCCAGTGCAGAGGAGTCAATCCAGAATAGCCGCGCACACTGATGTCTGCACCAGCCCGTATCAGAAAACGGATGATTTCCGGGTCTTCATTAAACAGTGCCGCAAAGTGCAGAGGTGTCTGTCCATCTTTATTCCGCGCATCGGTGTCCGCGCCAGCCCGTAAAAGAGCTTCAACGATTTTGATACTTTTATAGGCCGCCCGATGCAAGGGGGTATTCCCATCTTTATCCCTCGCCCCGACATCTGCACCGGCCTGCACAAGGAACTGAATCACTTCGGAACTTTGGCTATACGCTGCTGCTTTATGCAGAGGGGTCTCTTCAAGTTTGTCTCGCGCGTTACTGTCAGCACCACCCTTCAATAAAACCCTGACCCTCTCAGGGCTGTTATAGGCTGCCCGATGCAGCGGAGTCTGTCCGTCATTATTCCGTGCATTACTGTCGGCACCGGCCTGCAGCAGGGCCTCAAGAATTTCAGGATTTTCATTACTCCTGACGGCTTCATGTAAAGGGGTCTGCTCATTTTCATCCATGGCATTGATTTCAGCACCAGCCTGCACCAATACCTCGATGACTTCAGGGCTTTCACTCAATGCCGCTGCCCGATGCAGAGGGGTGCTGCCAGACCGATCCGGCCGGTTGATGTCTGCGCCGGCCTGTGTCAGGGCTTCGATTATCCTGGCATTGGTATTGTTTTCTGCGGCCCGATGCAGGAGAGTCGCCCCGTCTCCATACAAGTGATCCATATCCGCGCCGGCCTCTACCAATGCCGCGACAACTTCGGGATTACTGTTATTTTCTGCGGCCCGGAACAAAGGAGTAGCTCCGGTACTGTCCATTGCATTGATATCGGTGCCGGCCTGCACCAAGGTCCGGACTACTTCGGGACTTTCATTAAATCCTGCGGCCCGGTGCAAAGCCCCCTGCCCGTCTTTATTTCGGGCCTTTATATCGGCACCGGCCTGTATCAGGGTTTCGATAATTGCAGCATTCTGATTATATTGAGCTGCCCGATGCAACAGTGTTTCTCCGTTTTTATCTTGCGCATGGATATCCGAACCGGCCTGTATCAGCAGCCGGATATCTTCGGGATTTTCACTGAATCTTGCGGCCCAATACAAAAGCATCGCCCCGCCTTGTTTATCGCTATCGGCACCGGCCCGCACAAGGGCCTTAATGATTTCCGGGTTCCTGTTATCTTCCGCTGCCAGATACAAGGGGGTCCGTCCGCCTTCATCGCGTACATTGGTATTTGCACCGGCCTGCACAAGATCCTGAATGGCCTGCGGATATTGACTATATCGCGCTGCCCAGTGCAAGGGGAGCATTCCATATTGATCCGGTACCCTGATATCGGCACCAGCCTGTATCAATGGCTGAATGAGCGTGGAGTTTCGATAGGCTGCCCAGTGTAAAGGGGTCCGTCCATGTCGGTCCCGTTCGTTGATATAGGCACCGGCACGCAGAAGCGCCTCTGCAATGTCAGAATTTTCATTAAAAATTGCTGCATAGTGCAGAGGGGTTTTCCCGTCTGCATCGCGGGCATTGATGTCGGCACCGGCCTGCATCAGGACCTGGATGATGTCCTGATTCCCGCTTTCTGTGGCTGCCCAGTGCAAGGCAGTTGACTGATTACCGGCCCGTGTATTGATGTCGGCACCGGCCTGTATCAATGCCCGAATGATTTCGGGATTTTTGTTGCTGATTGCCGCCCTGTGCAGAGGAGTCAATCCATCCATATCCCGTACACTGACAGCGGCACCGGCCTGTATCAGGGCTCGAATCATCTGCGGGTCTTCGCTGTATTGTACTGCCTGATGAAGGACAGTCTGTCCGAACTCATCCTGCGCCTTGAGTCCGGTGTTGACTGCCAATAACTGTTGTATCTGTGCTGGTGTTGCAGCAGACCACCACTCCTTGCCAGGCAGTGGTGACTCGGCAGGCTGCGCCTGACATAGACTTGAGCAGGACGCGAGCAGCAGGGCCACAATGAAGCCGGTTTTTATACGGCATTTCATACGGCCTTTCCGGAGTCCTGAAATAAATCAGGCAGCTTGAGAGCGATCGCCTAAAGCCACGGCAGGTGCTGATTCCTGTGTGGGAGGTCCCTCAATAATTGACCGAACACTGGACAGAGACAAAAACTCGGCCAGATTGATCTGCCTTAAATGGTCGTGAATCCGCAGGCTCAGAGTGCGCCATAATTCATGGGTCAGGCACTTCTCGCCATGTCTGCACTGTTCATGTGTTTCACGGCGAGCAACGTCCGGATACTCACCCACTGCCTCAATAATATCGG
This sequence comes from Gammaproteobacteria bacterium, assembly GCA_022825085.1. Lineage (GTDB taxonomy): Bacteria > Pseudomonadota > Gammaproteobacteria > JAJDYQ01 > JAJDYQ01 > JAJDYQ01. The sequence continues at coordinate 10,885 of JAJDYQ010000070.1, read as the reverse complement.
CGATGGTAATGGTTTTCGCATCACGAGCCAGTCGATAGCCACCACCGGGACCACGCGAACCAATAACCAGGTCAGCCTTACGCAGACAGGCAAAAAGCTGCTCAAGATAGGAAACTGAAATGCCCTGACATTTTGCGATCCGGGCCAGAGCCACCGGATTTTTGTTGTCATTCAGGGCCAGATCGAGCATGGCCGTGACGGCATAACGTCCTTTGGTTGATAGTCTCATACAGCACCTGTAAAGAAGGGAAAATACTACCCGAACTGTATCGTATGGACCCGTTGCAAGTCAACCGGGGCACCGCCAGAACACAGGGGCCGACACCGGTTCGAAGTTATTCGAGAGTCAGTCGGCTGAAACCGACTGTATGAAATATGACCAGTCAATATCCGGTTTTTGCTGAGGGAATCCATGCCCCGATTTCAGGCAATAGTTTAACCACTTGAAAAGAAAGTGATTCATGCGCCAGCGCCACTCGATAGCGGAGTGGCAGGAATCACGTTCAAGCCAGCCATAGTGCCTGCTATCCCTGAAACAACAGGACATCACCTCGGCCTGTCTGGCATCATGGTAAAGGCGGATTTTCATATCAGGCGTACTCACCTCACCTTTTTCACACTGCAACCGGTAAGTCAGCAAAACCGTGGTGGTATATTTATAGCGTTCGAGTATCCGCAGGTACAAGTCAACATCATTCGTGCGCTGCGATAATGACTGCCTGCCGGCATCAGGCAAACCACTGACCAACTGATTGAATCGGACATAGTTTTCTTCATACAGGGACATGAGCGCGTGAAAACCCCTCGCCCTGCCTTTTATCTTCTGCGACTGTTTGACTGAAATTGCCATGGATTGAGCATAACACAGCAGGATTCAATATCGTGACCTGATTTTTCTCCGGCTTGTATTTTTCCCCGATTCAGCCGTTGCAGGCAGAAAAATCGATGGTTATTCCGGTTGATTAGTGGATACAATGTCTGGGTTTAATCCATTGAAGCAATGCGATGTCTGCCAGAACCTCCAAATTACTGCTTAAGCGGCTATCCAAATATCTGGATAAATCCCGGTTACTGACATCCGATGAAGCGCTTGCGCCCTACGAATGTGATGGTTTGTCGGCCTATCGACAGCGACCTGCTCTGGTCGCACTACCGGATACGACCGGACAGATTCAAGCCATACTGCGTATTTGTTACGAAATGGATGTGCCGGTTGTTACACGCGGTGCAGGAACCAGCCTGTCAGGCGGTGCCCTGCCTCATAAAGATGGCGTCGTGCTCGGACTGGCAGGGCTCAATAAAATTCTGGACATTGATATACAAAATCGCACGGCAAGGGTGCAACCCGGCGTCCGTAATCTGGCTATCACCGAGGCAGCTGCACCCTATGGTCTTTATTATGCACCCGACCCTTCTTCACAGATTGCCTGCTCAATCGGCGGGAATGTGGCAGAAAACGCGGGCGGCATACACTGCCTGAAGTACGGGCTTACTGTTCATAATATATTAAATATCAAGATCTTAACAATAGAAGGTGAAGTGCTTTCTATTGGAACACAAGCCCTGGACAGCCCCGGCTTTGAGCTACTGGCTCTGCTGACCGGTTCTGAGGGTATGCTGGGAGTGATTACCGAGATCACGGTCAAGCTGTTACCGAAGCCGGATGTGGCCCGCGTACTGATGGCTTCATTCGATGATGTTGAAAAAGCCGGCAATGCCGTCACGGGAATTATAGGTTCCGGTATTATTCCGGGGGCACTGGAAATGATGGACAACCTGGCTATCCGGGCAGTCGAGGATTTTATGCACATCGGTTATCCGGCTGATGCCGATGCCATTCTGCTATGTGAGCTCGATGGTATGGAAAGCGAGGTCAATGACCAGATAGAGGCCGTTCAACAGGTCCTGAACGAAAGCGGTGCGAGCGAGGTACGTCTGGCCAGAGATGAGCAGGAACGCACGATGTTCTGGGCCGGGCGCAAGTCAGCCTTCCCTGCCGCTGGACGTTTGGCTCCGGATTACTACTGCATGGACGGCACCATTCCGAGAAAACATCTTGGCCAGGTACTAAAACGCATTGGCAGGCTGTCAGAAGAATATGGCTTGCCGGTTGCAAACGTATTTCATGCAGGCGACGGCAATCTGCACCCATTGATCCTCTATGATGCGAATCAGGAAGGCCAGCTTCACCTTGCCGAACAACTTGGCGCAAGGATTCTGGAACTTTCTGTAGAGGTCGGTGGCACAATCACCGGAGAGCATGGTGTCGGCATAGAAAAAATCGATCAGATGTGTGTGCAATTCCAAACGGCAGAGCTTGCCCAGTTTCATGCCGTTAAAGACGCTTTTGACTCGAAGCGATTACTCAATCCTGGCAAGGCCGTGCCGGAACTGCACCGTTGCGCCGAGCTTGGTGCCATGCACGTACACCATGGTCAGCTACCCCATCCTGAAATAGAACGCTTCTAGGGTGCCTGATATAGCGCAACAACTGGCCGCAACCGTCATCGATGCTGGCCATGATGGACAACCTCTCAGCATCCATGGCAGCGGATCAAAATCATTCCTGCGGCTCCGGGACGAAGGAAAGCCTGTATCCATCTTGCAGCACAGCGGCATAGTGGCCTACGAACCGACCGAGCTGGTATTAACAGTCAGAGCAGGCACCTCGATTTCCGAGGTTGAGTCTGTATTACGGCAGAACGGCCAGATGCTGGCATTTGAGCCTCCTGAATTTAACGGCGGCACCATTGGTGGCGCGATAGCAAGCGGGCTATCGGGTCCCCGTCGTCCGTGGGCCGGTGCTGCCCGCGACTTTGTTCTGGGAACACGCATTATCAATGGCAAAGGTGAAGAGCTGCGTTTTGGTGGTCAGGTAATGAAAAATGTGGCGGGCTATGACATATCCAGATTGATGGCAGGTGCCTACGGTGTCCTGGGAATTATTCTGGACGTATCCATAAAGGTACTGCCTCTGCCTGAAACGGAAGTCACCAAAGCCTTCGAGCTGTCTGCAGAAGAAGCTATCCGGCAGAGCAGCGAGCTATCAGGTCGTGCCAGTCCGATAAGCGCAACCTGCTGGTATCAGGACAGATTCATGGTTCGACTATCGGGCACCGATTCCGGCGTCAGGCAGACCTCGCGCCTGCTCGGTGGTGAATTACTGCGGGACGCGGACAACTTCTGGTTGTCCATCCGCAACCACCGTCACAAATTTTTCCAGCAGGGCAACTTCTGGCGACTGTCTATCCCGCCATCCAGTCCGCATATCCTGCAAAGCTCAAGCGAGCAACTCATTGACTGGGGTGGCGCACAACGCTGGGTCAGAACCGAAGAACTACCTGATAGCGTGACACAGCATGCGTTGTCTGCGAGCGGGTATGCCGAACAATGGCATACCTCCGACAAAAGAAATCTGCGGCACCCTCTGTCTGATGGAGTTAGAAATATTCACAAAAAAATCAAACAAGCTTTTGATCCGAAAGGAATTATAAACCCTGGTGCCTTTTATAATGGGCTATAGCGATGCAAACCCGCCTTACTGAACAGTTTCTGTCCGATCCCAGAGGCCAGCGTGCCAATGAAATCCTGCGCAAATGCGTACACTGTGGTTTCTGCAATGCAACCTGCCCGACCCATGAAATCCTTGGCAATGAGCTGGATGGACCGCGCGGACGCATCTATCAAATCAAACAGATCCTGGAAGGGCAAAGCCACAGCCATGAGACGCGGCAGCACCTTGACCAGTGCCTGACCTGTCTTAACTGCGAGACCACCTGCCCTTCCGGTGTGGATTATGGCGAGCTGCTTGATATTGGCCGGGAAATTATTGAAGAAAATACATCACGTCCCCTGTTGGATCGTTTCAGGCGTCACTTAATTCGCGAATCCCTGGCTTATCCGGATCGCTTTGCTGTCCTGCTTGGTATGGGACGTATCGTCCGCCTTTTTTTACCTTCCCGCCTGCAAGCCGGGATACCGGCAAAATCACCCACAACCAAACGCCCTGTATGTTCACATTCCCGTAAAGTGCTGCTGGCGGAGGGCTGTGTGCAGCCTGCACTCAGTCCATCCATCACCGCCGCCACATGCAGGGTGCTGGACCAGCTCGATATCGAGGCGATAACAGAAAACCCGCCGGCCTGCTGTGGTGCCCTGCATCACCATACCTCCGCCCCCGAACAGGCCCTGAACTTTGCACGCAGCCGCATTGATGCCTGGTGGCCGCATGTTGAAGCCGGCATGGAAGCCATTATCTCAACGGCAAGCGGCTGTGGTGTGCATATCAAACACTATGGAAAACTACTTGAGCACGATATGGAATATGCGGAAAAATCCCGCAAAATCAGTGAACTAACGAAAGATCTTGTGGAAGTTATAGATCAGGAAGATACGACAAGGCTAAGGCCCAATCGCGACTGCACAGTTGCCTGTCATTCCCCCTGTACGCTACAGCATGGACAAAAACTGGCCGGTCGTGTTGAAAGTCTGCTGGATTCAATGGGCATAAAACGTATTTTCTTCAATGAATCCCACCTGTGCTGCGGTGCAGCCGGCAGCTACACACTGCTGCAACCGACCCTGTCCAGACAGTTGAAAAAGAGAAAGCTGGAAAATATCAGCCGCCAGCAACCGGACATGATTGTCACAGCCAATATCGGATGCCTGCATCACCTCGCTTCAGGAACCTCGATTCCGGTCAGGCACTGGGTAGAGCTAATCGCTGACTAGACTGTCAGCTACCGTTGGTTGTATGTTTTTCCTTGGATTCACGGCGTTCCTGAGCCTCCAGGGTGAGCGTGGCCACGGGGCGGGCCTCGAGCCGTTGCAGACCGATTTCCTCGCCAGTGTCATCACAATAACCATAAGAGCCATCTTCGATGCGTTTCAGTGCCCCATCAATCTTGTTCTGCAACTTGCGATAGCGGTCACGGGTACGCAGCTCCAGGGTATGATCACTTTCACGACTGGCACGATCAATCTCGTCCCCCACCTCCTGGTTGGCATTATCACGAAGATGGTCCAGAGTCTCCTGTGACTCCTCCATCAGTTCGGAACGCCAGTCGAGCAACTTCTTCTTGAAATACACCAGATGCCTGTTGCACATGTATTCTTCTTCCGCATTGGGACGATAATCACTCGGCAGTTCAATATCATCAAGTGATGACATTCTTCTCTCCCTGTTTGTAAAAAAGCATGTTCATATAGCGCAGCCGGAAAGTTTTGGCAAACTCTTGACGTACATCAGTGGCGTAAAATCAGGCTGCCAACCCGGTCGGGCAGGATACACCGGTGCCACCCAGGCCACAATACCCACCGGGGTTTTTCGCCAGATACTGTTGATGATAGTCCTCGGCATAATAAAATTCTCCGGCGGGCAGAATTTCTGTCGTAATACTCGAATACCCTGCACCTTGCAACGCACTTTGATAGGCACCCAGCGAATCTATTGCCAGTTTCTGCTGCGCATCCGAGGTGCAGTAAATGCCGGAACGATACTGTGTGCCCACATCATTTCCCTGCCTCATTCCCTGAGTCGGATCATGCGACTCCCAGAAAACCCTCAAAATATCGGCATAGCGAATCACTGCCGGGTCATATACAACCAGCACAACCTCATTATGACCGGTCATACCTGTGCAGACCTCCTGATAAACGGGGTTTTTGGTATGGCCTGCCGAATACCCGACGGCGGTTGTGTAAACCCCCTCCAACGACCAGAACTTACGCTCCGCTCCCCAGAAGCAACCCAGGCCCAGAATCGCCCGTTCAAAACCCTCTGGAAATGGTTCCAGAATCGGATTTCCATGCACATAATGTCGGTTACTGACCACCATAACCGTATTCCGACCAGCAATGGACTCGGCCTCCGAAGGCATCTCTGTTTTTTTCTTCAACATAAACATTGCGACATATCACCCTGATTTTAACCGTGTCTGGATAGCTTATTCCGGTATTATATCTCAATACAGGGATTCCAGCAGGACCACTCCCTGATTTTTTAATGCAGACCCAGACACAGGCCCATACGATGCGCAGCACAGGGAACTTCCGGCACCCTGTACAGTCTGATAACATCATATATTCATATTCCCGACATCAGGCAAAACCATTAATGAAAAAGCACTTAGCCGGTATATTTCTTTTCTCTTTTATTACATTACTCTCATCGACTTCGCTGGCAATGAAAGCAGAAGAAGGCCAGCGCATTGCGACCTTTGCAGGGGGCTGTTTCTGGTGCATGGAAAAACCCTTCGACATACTGGAAGGAGTGCTATCAACCACATCCGGCTACATAGGCGGACATACCAAAAATCCGACTTACCGGCAGGTCTCTTCCGGCAGTACGGGTCACACCGAAGCGGTTCGAGTTGTGTATGATCCCGATAAGGTTACCTTCGAGGAGCTGCTCAAGGTTTACTGGGTCAATGTTGATCCCCTCGCCGACAATGCCCAGTTCTGTGACCGTGGCAGCCAGTATCGCGCCGGCATATTTTATCACGACGATGAACAGAAACAGGCAGCTCTGGCCAGTCTGGAAGAAGTAAAGAACAAATTCAAGGATGATACGGTCTATACCGAGGTTACGGAATCTACCGTGTTCTATCCGGCAGAAGATTACCATCAGGATTACTATCAGAAGAGTGCCGTAAGCTACAAGTATTACCGCTGGCGTTGCGGTCGCGATGCCCGGCTTCAAGAATTATGGGGCAACGCCACAAAGCATTAGATCTCTTTTGGCCGATACAGGCCAAGCAGCCGGCATTTCCCTGTTTGCCCAAGATGATCCCGTCTTTCCACCCTGAAACAGGCAACTGCCGCCGTCACCATCAGTTTACCGGATGCGGTTAAGGCAAGTGGCTGGTCGGAAATGCGATTGACGGCACAATCCACACCCGGGTTATGTGCAAGCACCATAATGCGCCCACCATCGCCTGCATGAGCAGCCGCATCCTCAAGCAAAATCTCCTCATTTGCCAGGTATAACTTTTTACTGGTTACAATCTGCTCGGGCGCCAACAGCCAGGACTTGTTCAGCAGTTTGATCGTTTGCCATGTTCTGCTGGCCGGTGAAACAAGAACCCGATCGGGAACCAGATCGTTGTTCTGCAAAAATATGCCCATACGCTCAGCATCATGGCGGCCGCGCCTGCTTAATGGTCGGTCTATATCAGACAGATTATTATGCCAGTCGGACTTGGCATGTCGCATCAGCAATAACTCAAATGCAGCCACCTCCCTTCACTCCAGCCAGTCAAGCAGATAGTAGAGCAACTGCCCTTCAGATGACTTCGACGGGCCATGCACAAGAGCCGCATATTTCTGATTATCGGGGGACGCTGTGGCCAGTGCGGCCGCTCTGTCCTGTACCACCTTAACGGCTCCGGCCGAAAAACGATTGCGATTTTTGCCGGGCACATGGACAACCGCATAGCATTGCCCGGAGGCCTTACCTGCCTTATCCGGCGGCACCATTCCTTTCATGCCTGAAGTCCTGAATTCAACCCATGCCAGAGATCGGGGACGCTGATCTGTTTATGCGTCGTAATACCGGCTTGCGGCCTCTATTGCGCCGGTACGGCCCAGTACACTTTCCAACGCACCCAGACAAAGCATGACGTTACGCTGATGACATGACTCACCCATCAAACCGATACGCCATATCCTGCCGGCCATTTCACCCAGACCAGCGCCGATCTCCAGTCCATACTGCTGCAACAGCCGTGCCCGCACGGTGGCATCATCAACGCCCTCCGGCAGACCAACCGCGTTAAGCTGTGGAAGGCGATATGCCTCATCGACAATCAAAGACAATCCCAGGGCCTCAAGACCTGCTCTGAGCCCCAAATGGTGATACCGGTGGCGTTCCCAGCAGCTCTCCAGCCGTTCTTCGCCGAGCATGACCAGGGCCTCATGCAGGCCATAAAGGGCATTAACAGGTGCCGTGTGGTGATAGGCCCGCTTGGCATTTTGCCCCCAGTAGCCCATCAGCAGATTCAAATCAAGGAACCAGCTCTGTACCGCATTTTTTCTGCCCCGGATTTTATCAACGGCTGCCTCACTGAATGTGGCCGGTGAAAGCCCGGGCGTACAAGACAGACATTTTTGTGTCCCGGAATAAACCGCATCAAGCCCCCAGTCATCAACCCGCAGCTCAACGCCACCGAGAGAGGTCACGGTATCTGCGATCACCAGACAGTCATGGGCATGTGCAATTTCACTCAATGTTTTCGCATCTGATAAAACGCCGGTGGAAGTTTCGGCATGAACGAACGCAACAACTCCGGTATCCGGGTTTGCTTTCAAGGCATCTTCCAGTTTTTGCGGGTCAACCGGTTCACCCCAATTGTCATCCACCATAATGGCCTCGCCACCGCTTCGCAGCACATTTTCCATCATGCGGCCACCAAATACCCCGTTACGGCATACAATCACCTTGTCGCCCGATTCAATCAGATTAACAAAACAGCTTTCCATGCCGGCCGAACCCGGTGCGGAAACTGGTATGGTCATTGAGTTTTCGGTCTGGTAGGCATATTGCAGCATGGACTTCACCTCATCCATCATATCGACAAATGCCGGGTCCAGGTGACCGATGGTCGGGCGCGACATGGCCTCCAGAATGCGGGGATGGACATCAGATGGTCCCGGCCCCATTAAAATACGTCGTGGCGGATTGAATGACTGCATTATGAATCTCGGAAAGATTGATGAAGAAAGGCGATTATATTCAAACAATGGGATTTTTTCAGGTCAGGGTCATTCTGGCTTATTCAATGCCTGATTAAAGCATTCACAAACCACAAGCGCGGTGTTGCCGTTATAATGTCAGGATGAAATCGTCTGCATTGATTTGCACGTCCCTGATACTGCTGACGCTGCTGACTGGCTGTTCCCCGGATACGACTCAAATTGAACAAATCAGGAAATATCAGGAACTGACCGTTGTGACCCGGAATGGCCCTGCCACCTACTATGAAGGGCCATTCGGCCCTACCGGGCTGGAATACGAACTGGCCAGACAGTTTGCCGATTATCTGGGTGTGAGACTTGCCATTATTACCAGAAGCGAGCCGGCTGAGATGTATCGGCTGCTGGCTGAAGGCAAGGCGGATATAGCCGCTGCCGGATTAGCTATTACCACAGCCGAAAAAAAATTTCTGCGCTTCGGTCCCGGTTATCTCGATGTTACACCGCAACTGGTATATCGCCCGCAGAGCGGTAACCGCAAACCTGAAAAAGTGGCTGACATCATTGGCATGAAGATGCTGGTGGCGGCAGACTCGCCCCATATTAAAACGCTGCAAAACCTGCGCAACAGACACCCGGAACTGATCTGGCAGGAAAGCAGTGAGCACAGCACTGAAGAACTGATGCAGCAGGTCTGGTCACAGACCATTGATTATACGGTGGCCGGTGCCACAGAAATAAAATTCAAACAACACTTTTACCCGGGGCTGGCGGTTGCCTTTGCTCTGGACAAATCCAGTCAGGTTGGCTGGGCATTATACAAAGGCACAGACCATACCCTCCTGAATGCGGTGCAGGCATTTTTTGCGCGAATCGAGAGAGACGGCAGCCTGAAAACCCTGATCAACCGGTATTTCGAGCGGGCACGTCCGCTCGACTACGTTGATACCCAAACATTCATGCGCGATATGAACAACAGGCTGCCGGACTATCTGGAAGACTTTAAAAAATCGGCGAGGAAATATGCACTGGACTGGCGGCTGCTGGCGGCGGTGAGCTATCAGGAATCCCACTGGAACCCACAGGCCGTATCTCCGACCGGCGTCCGGGGGCTGATGATGCTGACCAACGATACAGCGGAGCTCATAGGCATTGAAAATCGCCGTGATCCGGCGCAAAGCATATATGGCGGAGCCAAATATTTGCGCTACATGATTGACAAAATACCTGCACGCATTATGGAACCGGATCGCACATGGATGGCCCTTGCTGCCTACAATGTGGGCTATGGTCATCTTGAAGATGCACGGAAAATAGCCCAAGGTCGCGGCGGCGATCCCGACAAATGGATTGATGTCAAAAATAGCTTACCGCTTTTAAGTCAGGAAAAATGGTACAGCCGCACCCGACATGGCTATGCTCGCGGTAACGAACCAGTGGCGTATGTATCGAACATTCGCAGCTATCTTGACTTGCTTGTATGGCATGACGAATCCACCACCCCGCCTGACGCCAGCCCCCCTGCCCTGTAAACTCCCGATAGCTCGCCACGGGTACCCGAATCATCCGGGCAGATCAGAGTGCAGGACCGGTTTTTTCAGCAAGCAGCCTGACTGTTAAAAAAGCGGGACCGGACTGATACAAACCGGGGATCCGGCTCTGTCATTCCTGCGAAAGCAGGAATCCACCCACTCTGGATTGCTCTTTTCAATCAACTCTATCTTCCACTGACGCCTCCATTTTTCTATTTGCTTCTCGCGTGGGATGGCCGTCTCCTTTGGATTCCTGCTTTCGCAGGAATGACGGGCTTTGACGTTCGTCCTCCCTGAACTGGCTGCCCTCGTCATTCCTGACTGCCCCTGTCATCCCCGGCTGTGCCCCCGTCATCTCTGGCTGCGCCTCCGTCATCCCTGGCCGCGCCTCCGTCATCTCTGGCTGCGCCTCCGTCATCTCTGGCTGCGCCTCCGTCATCCCCGGCTGCGCCTCCGTCATCCCCGGCTGCGCCTCCGTCATCCCTGGCTGCGCCTCCGTCATCCCTAGCTTGACCAGGGATCCAGTCTTGACATGCCATTCACCAGATAGCAGCTTTTGCATGCGATACTGAAAAGCCAGCTTTTTGAGAAGCATTATTTCGTTAAAGCAGAAACCTTGTATGTTGCCTCGTGTCACTGCATACCCTCCTCTGTCATTCCTG
>JAJDYQ010000038.1 GCA_022825085.1 Gammaproteobacteria bacterium | reverse complement strand
ATCGTTATCCCGGCGGGCATGGAGAGTGGTACGAATACCTTTACCCTGACTGTGGCAGATGATGCGGTGAGTGAGCCGTCGGATACGATTAATGTAACGGGTGCTTCGGGCGGTCTGACGATTAACGGGGATGTGATTACGATTACGGATGATGATGCGATGCCGGGCGGTATCACGCTGACGGTCAGCCCGACCAGAGTGATGGAGGGCGATGGCACGCAGACGATTATGGTGACCGCGATGGTGAATGGCGGCACCCGGTACAGTGATGACCGTGCTGTCATGGTGAGCGTAGAAGATGACACAGCCGAAGCGCCGGCTGATTATGGGAGGGTTGCCGATTTCGACATTACCATTCCGGCCGGTACTGGCAGTGGTTCCGGTACATTTATGCTGGTGCCGGTTGATGACGCACTGGCCGAATCGGATGAGACGATCAATATCACGGGTGATTCGGCGGGATTGATGATTACATCGACTCGATTGACGATTGAAGACGATGATGCCACTCCTGCCAGCATTACACTGGAGGTAAACCCCGACACAGTAAGCGAGGGCAGCATCACACAGACCATTATGGTCACGGCCACGGTGGATGGAGTTGCCCGTTTCAGCGATGATCGGATCGTGGCAGTGAGCGTGGGAGGTGGTTCAGCCAGCTTGTCGGGCGACTATGAGGAAGTGGTAGATTTCGACATTACCATTCCGGCCGGCACAGCCAGCAGTTCCGGTACATTTACCCTGACTCTGATTGACGATGACTTGCATGAGTCGGATGAGGTGATCAATGTGACCGGCACCTTGAGTGGTCTGACCATTACCGCCGACCAAATCAGGATTATCGACGACGATGCCACGCCTAGCAGTGGCATCATGGCACCGGGCGGTATTACGCTGACGGTCAGTCCCGATACAATAGGCGAGGGTAGCGGTACGCATGCCATTACGGTTATGGCCACGATGAATGGCGGTACCAGCTCGGATGATGCGGTGGTGGCTGTGAGTGTGACGGATGGTACGGCTACTGCACCGGCTGATTATGCACAGGTGATGGATTTCGACATCACCATCATGGCGGGTGCAGATAGCGGTTCCAGGACATTTGAGCTGACACCGGTCAATGATGCCCTGGATGAGTCGGATGAAACTATTGAAGTAACCGGTGTATCGGGTGGTCTGATGATTATAGCCGATCAGATCACAATCGTGGACGATGATATGACGACACCCACGGTGACTCTGGTGCTGGCACCCGCAACTATTGCAGAGAGTGGTGGCGGCAATATCAGCATGGTTACCGCGATTCTCAGTGGGCAGTTCCACGAGGTGATAACAATAGAGGTACGGGCAGAGCCCGGACCCGGCACAGTGGCAGGTGACTACCTGACCAGTAGCAACAGGATACTGACAATAGCTGCGGGAGAGACCGTGAGCACCGGAGTTGTCACGCTCACGGCAGTGGACAATGATATGGGTGAACCGAATAAAACGGTTGTGGTGTCCGGAATGGTGTTGAGCGGTGGAGTGGCTAATCCTGTAGGTCAGACGCTCACCATTGCCGATGATGACAACATTAACGATATATCGGAGACGGAAGCGGCGCAGGAAGCGTGGTTGCCGCGTTTTGGGTTGACTGTCGCGGAGCATGCGCTGAGTGGGTTGAGTTACCGCTTCTCGACGGCCGGTCAGTCCGGTTTGTCGGGTAATCTCGGTGGCCTGTCGGGTGGTCAAGCACTGAATGCCGAGGCAGGTCGGAGCAGCGGAGCCGGCTATGGCGCTGGTGTTGATGGCTTCGGTTATGGTCGTTCTGCAAAAGGTGACTCCGGTCATGGCAGCTTCGGTGCCGGTTCGGTTGATCGCGTGTTCAATCAGTCACGGTCTTTGACGCTGCCGGACATACTGCGTGGCAGCCATTTCATATTCGGCGACAGAGACGGCACTTCGGTTTGGGGGAGGGCGTCTTATTCTAATTATACAGAAGGGCATGATGATGTTTCGGTGGATGGTGATGTGACCACCGGTATGCTGGGCATCGATCATGACGATGGTGACACGCTGCGTGGTCTGGCGTTATCGCACAGTGGTGGCGGTGGCGACTGGAGCGGTGCTCAGGGGGAAGGCGAGCTGTCGAGCCATTTATGGTTGCTGATGCCATATATGCGGCACGATGTGACAGAGCGCTTACGGGCATGGGGTGCAGCGGGCTATGGCCTTGGTGGTTTAAGATTAAGTCCGACGGAACAGAGCTCTTCGGGTCACGACATATATCAATTCATGATGCTGGGGGGGCTGCGCGGGACACTGGTGGAACGCACGGAGGAAGACAACTTCACGCTGTCGGTGATTTCGGATGTGGCACTGGTGCATACCAGAACGGATGATTCCGAATATCTGCGGGGCATGGAAACAGATTCGCAACGTCTTCGTTTGGGCCTGGAGTGGTCCTGGCTGCATTTGCAGGCAGATGGCGGGCGTCTGACTCCGGAACTGGAACTGGGAATACGCTATGACGACGGTGGTAGTACGCAAGGTGTGGGTATGGAGCTGGGCGGTGGTATGAGCTGGGAGATGCCTTCAAAAGGCCTGACGCTGGATCTGCGTGGTCGCCGCCTGCTGGAGCATGAAAACCCGGACCGTCGTGAGTGGGGCCTGTCGGGTTCGATGTATTTTGACCTGTTACCAGACTCGACGCATGGTCCGTCGCTGAGTCTGCGGCAGGAATATGGTAATGCGTCGCCATCGGGTGGCCTGGAAAAGCTGTTGTCAGGTTCGCTGTCTGATTCTCTGCAAGAAAGCTCTTCACGAGTGACCTCGGCCTCGAGGCGTTGGACCCTGAAGGGCGAGTGGGGCTTTGCTATGGAGGACGGTGCCGCAGGTGTACCGTATGCGGGCCTGTCGTCATCCGGTTCTGACCACAACCTGACCCTGGGCTGGCGTATGCTGCCGGCACCGGGTAGATTGGATGCAGAGCTGGACATCAAGGCGATTCGTCGCGAGAGTGATCAGAGCAGGGCACATCACGGTGTTGGTGTAGAAATGAAGCTGCGCTGGTGACGGTACCAGATGATTTGTCACAGCGATATGGTGATAATGCGAGGTTCGTTGCTGGCGAGCTGACAATAAAGCTGCTCAGTTATAGTTCCGGGCCTGCTGCCACAGCGATATGCTGATTCAGTTGACGGGTCGATGATTGATATAAACCCCGTCGCGATATTCGTCGAACAGATCTTCAAGTGCCGGGTGCTCGACCGGACAGCCCTCTTTATCGACCGCCAGATGCCTTTCAGCAACGTAGGTCATGCTCGTGCTGTTCTCAACCAGAACATGGTACCAGGGATTGTCTCTCGGTGGACGGCTGCGGGCAACCTGCTCATACCATTTGTCAGTTCCCTGAAAGTCGGCATCAACATCAAGAATGACGCCGCGATAATTGAACTTCAGGTGATGAACAACCTGGCCGATATGAAATTTTGCTTCGTCAGACATTCGGGCAGTATAACAGCGTCAGAGTGAATGTCTGAGTTAAATCTGATGTTCTGACTATCCTGAAATAGTGCGACCCCTGCGCGATTCGAACGCGCGACCTACAGCTTAGGAGGCTGTCGCTCTATCCAGCTGAGCTAAGGGGTCATGGCGGGGTATTCTACCAGTTGCAGGCGGGCTCTTGAATCCATTCGATTTGATTTTATTCCAAAAGCCCGTTGTTTTGATATGTCGGAGCGTTTCCTCTTCGTCTTTGTCGGGTTATATGAATATAATGCGGTTGGCTGGCAGCAATACAGCGCATTACCGTGGATAAAACCTCTGTCGCACATCAACACCGATTCCGGTGAAAAGTACTTTTGAATTGTCTTTTTGACGGGGAACCTGTGCATGGCAGACAGCCGGAAAAACAAAAGTGAGTATCAGCCAGTGCCGGAGGGCGTGGATAATATAGCCGTCATTGTGCCGGTGTTGAATGAAGCCGGGTGTTGTGAGCATCTGATCAAAATGCTTCGTCGTTATCGTCGGCAGGGTCAGATTGTTATTGTGGATGGCGGCAGCCGGGATGACACAGTCAGGCAGCTTACACAGGCCGGATTCGCCGTATTGCAGACAGAACCCTGCCGCGCATTGCAAATGAATTATGGTTACAGTCACTTGGAGGCCGATGCCTACTGGTTCCTGCACGCAGACTGTACGCCTCCTCACAATGCAATGGAGTTGATACGGGATCATCTGGATCAAGGTTATGGCTGGGGGAGATTCGATGTCAGATTAAGCGGGTCCAATCTGATTTTTCGTATTATTGAGCGCATGATGAACTGGCGCTCCTGTTTGACACAGGTGGCGACTGGAGATCAGGGTATATTTATACGGGGCTCCCTGCTCAGGCAGATCGGAGGTATTCCGGATATTTCAATCATGGAAGATATTGCACTGAGCAAAATGCTCAGAAGCCATGGGCGTTGTGCCTGTGTATCTGACCGTATGCTGGTTTCCAGCAGACGCTGGGAAAAAAACGGGATTATTTATATGACGATACTGATGTGGTGGTTGCGCCTTCGTTATTTTATGGGGGCCGACCCTCAAGATCTGCATCGTTGGTATTATGGTCAAAGCAAATAGAAATTTACTGGTCATAATGGCGAAGTCACCGGTTGCAGGCCATGTAAAGACACGTTTGATCCCTGCGATGGGAAAATTTCGGGCGGCAATGGTTTATAGATCATTGCTGGACAGAACTATCCATGAGCTATCCTTGTCGGATCATTATCGAGTTGTATTATCGTGCTCGCCAGATACCACTCATCCACAATTCAGGAATTATCTGTTGAGATTGCGTACAAGGCTGTGGAAACAGCCGACCGGTCATCTTGGGCGGCGAATGTATCGGATAATTTCCCTGGGTCTTCAGAATTACGAAAACGTGATCATTGTCGGTAGCGATGTGAGCAACCTGTCGTATCGACAGGTCGAAAGCGCATTTTCGTCGTTAAGTTACAGCGA
The DNA here is from genome assembly GCA_022825085.1 of Gammaproteobacteria bacterium. Lineage (GTDB taxonomy): Bacteria > Pseudomonadota > Gammaproteobacteria > JAJDYQ01 > JAJDYQ01 > JAJDYQ01. Next base: position 2,745 of record JAJDYQ010000038.1, on the reverse strand, counting down.
TCTGGTACTGGGATTAACGAAAGACGGTGGTTATGGACTTATTGGAATGAAAAGGGCACATTCTTATCTATTTCGAAATATGTCATGGAGTACGGCAAAGGTCGCCCGGCTGACTCGGGAGCGGATTCGGCGATCCGGTTTGAAGCTGGTTGCGTTTGAGGGTCTGCTCGATGTCGATACGCCGCGGGACTACAGGAACTGGATGCGCTCTGCTGCCGGCCTGAGTGTTTACAGGCGCAGAACAGATCAGGGAAATGACTGGGCTTCGTAGCGATAGACTTTGAGAGTCGGACTCCAGTGATCATGTGGCAGCGATGCTTTACGCTTAAGTTCATGCCAGAATGTTCTCTTTTCCGGCAGGCTCTTCCATACAGAGGGCAGGAAGGTGCCACGCCGACCGGTATCCTCGACAACAAGACCATCCACGCCGGGGCGGAGTTGCTGGATCAGATCTTCCTCGGAAGAAAAATGTATGGGGCTGGTTGGGGTCAGAATGGAGATATGTATGTCCAGTTCACTGATCTCTTGCCCGGACAAGGGAGAGAAGCGCGGATCCCGGAATGCGGCGGCATAGGCATTTTCGCTGATATCGCTTGCCAATGGTCGCACTGCCTCAAGGGAACCGATGCAGCCTCTCAACTGGCCATGCTGATTAAGTGTTACAAATGTTGCGCGCTTATAACGCAGATGGTTGTGGTACTGATTGGTTTCTACGGGTAGAGCCTGATGGTGTTCCAGGCCGTGCAGAATAGACTGCCGTGCAATCTCGATAAGCTGTTGCCCTTCGCCCCAGGTATATCGGCTTCCGATGCCAGGCAGTGTCAGGGCATAAGCCCCATATCCGACAACACGGCGCTTGTTGCCGGCAGTATCCCCTGAATTGCGCAGGTCGATTAATTCCATGCCATAGCCCTGTTTTCTGGCCAGACAGAGGAGGCCGCTGATTGGGTTGCGACCGCAGGCATCTTCATAAGTCAGCTTCTCATATTCCAGTTGAATAATGTGTTGCGAGGTAATTCTGTCTCGCTGTTGAGCTGCCCCATAATCCAGAAAATGGCTCAAATCCGAGCTGATAACGATCAGCGTCTCCTCGCCTCCCCATAATATTTCGAGTAACTCAGCAACTTCATGGGCAGATGCGTCACCGACCACAAAGGGGACGATCTTGAAGTCCTCCAGACAGGTTTGCAGGAAGGGCAGATGAACCTCCAGACTGTGCTCCTGCTTGTGTGCCGCATCGGAAACGATGACCTGGGGCAGGCTGGAGATTTTTTCAATGGTATCCCTGTCAATCGGGATATCGCCGAGGGGGGTGGAAAAGCTTTCCACACTGACCGTAGCCAGCCCCTTGATGGTGACTCGATGCGCCGGGCCAAGCAATATGACACGTTTAATCTGTTCGCGGACCGGTTTGAGTCGGACATAGGCAGTTGCGGCCACAGGTCCTGAGTAGATGTAGCCGGCATGAGGAGCGATCATGGCTTTTGGAGTCTCGGACACTGGCCGGGCATCATCCAGATATTGATGCAATACTGCCTTTAGCTCGGATGCCTGTGCAGGATAAAATGACCCTGCCACAGCGGCGGGACGGGAGGTCATCATAAGGATGCCCCGTCAAAAACCTCAAAAGGCAGTGAAAAGGCGTCAACTTCGTCGATACATCCCAGGTTGAAGCGATAATTTCCGGGCGCACGCATGGTTTCATGGAAGGGATATATCCCGCAGTGTTTGCAGAAGTAATGTTTGGCCACGCCGTTATCAAACTGATAGACAGACAGAACATCATTAACGACATCAATGCTGATGTCTTCAATGGGTACGACAAAGGAAGACATCAGGGCACCTTTTCGCTTGCAGATGGAGCAATTACAGCGAAGGCCATCGGTGATTCCTTCGGCCTGAAAGCTGAATGAAACATCTCCACAATGACATTTACCGTGCCAGATTTTCATATTTCATCCCTCGTTGATTGATTAACTATGAACTATAATGCCGGGAAAGCATACCACCTGTCAGCATGATGTGCTATACTGAGAATTCTGGCAAAACACCCCAAAAAGCATGAGTGACACCTCGATTGAAGCGGGTGTATCGGTAACATCGGCCCGATACTGGCACAGGCTGGATGATGGGCGGATTCAATGCGACCTTTGTCCCCGCCACTGCCGCCTGCACGAAGGCAAGCGGGGATTGTGCTTTGTCCGGGGGCGCAAAAACGATGAAATGGTTTTAACCACCTATGGCAGGTCCAGCGGCTTCTGTATCGACCCCATTGAAAAAAAGCCACTCAATCACTTTTTGCCTGGAACCCCGGTTCTTTCATTCGGTACAGCCGGTTGCAATCTGGCCTGCAAATTCTGCCAGAACTGGGACATCAGCAAGTCACGTGAAACAGATACGCTTGCCGCAGTGGCGATGCCGGAGGCGATAGCGGCGGCGGCACAACGCAGTGGCTGCGATAGTGTGGCTTATACCTACAACGACCCTGTGATATTCATGGAGTACGCCATCGATATTGCCCAGGCCTGCAAGGAACAGGATATCCGGTCTGTTGCCGTTACAGCCGGATATATTGACGAAAAGCCCAGAGAGAAATTTTTCAGATACATGGACGCGGCAAACATCGACTTAAAAGCATTTACAGAAGATTTTTATTACCGTCTGACCGGAGGTCATTTACAACCGGTGCTGGATACATTGATTTATCTGAAACAGGAAACCGATGTCTGGTTTGAATTGACGACA
>JAJDYQ010000066.1 GCA_022825085.1 Gammaproteobacteria bacterium | reverse complement strand
ATGGAGGCGTCAGTGGAAGCCCGTCATTCCTGCGAAAGCAGGAATCCAGAAGATGGAATTGATTGAAAAGAGCAATCCAGAGTGGGTGGATTTATATGGAGAATTGGTTTGAGTGGATTCCTGCTTTCGCAGGAATGACAGAGCCGGATCCCCGGTTTGTATCAGTCCGGCCCCGCCTTTTTGACGGTCAGGGTATTTTCCTGAGCCTGCTATTCGACGAACATCAAAGCCCGTCATTCCTGCGAAAGAAAGCCGGTCATTCCTGCGAAAGCAGGAATCCAAAGGAAACGGCCATCCCACGGGAAAAGCAAATAGAAAAATGGAGGCATCAGTGGAAGATAGAGTTGATCGAAAAGAGCAATCCAGAGTGGGCGGGTTTATATGGAGAATTGGTTTGAGTGGATTCCTGCTTTCGCAGGAATGACAGAGTCGGATCCGCGGTTTGTATCAGTCCGGCCCGGCCTTTTTGACGGTCAGGGTATTTTCCTGAGCCTGCTATTCGACGAATGTCAAAGCCCGTCATTCCTGCGAAAGCAGGAATCCAAAGGAAACGGCCATCCCACGGGAAAAGCAAATAGAAAAATGGAGGCGTCAGTGGAAGATAGAGTGGGTTGAAAAGAGCAATCCAGAGTGGGTGGATTTATATGGAGAATTGGTTTGAGTGGATTCCTGCTTTCGCAGGAATGACAGAGCCTGCTTTCGCAGGAATGACAGAGGTACGGCCAGGAATGACAGAAGAGGGTATGCTCTGTTTAGTCACTTCTCTGTCTATCTGAGGTGCCTTTTTTGTCTTTGTCGGCAGAGGAGGTATCAAAGAACTTGCTGCTTCTTGCGTTGTTTTTAGCTTCATTTACTCCGATAGCACAGCCCTGCATTGCGGGAAATTCCGAATGAATCAGGGCTTCCCTGATATGCAGGGATTGCGGCTGCGGCGATATAATCCCCAGAGAGATACCTTTGGCTACTGCTTGCTGTCGATTCGATACATTGAGCTTTCTGGCTATATTTTGTATGTGAAAGGTTACTGTGCTGACTGAGATCCCCAATATCCGCCCGATTTCATCCGTTGTCTTGCCTTCAGAGGTCCATAGCAGACATTCTCTTTCGCGCCGACTGATCCTTGCCCCCGGAGTACCATTGTCACCATAGGGAGCCAGCTTATTGATGGCACTGTGAACATGGGTGCCAAACAGCATTAACTCACTGGTAAGGCTTTCAAGGTAGTCAGAGACATCTGTATCCGCAGACGTTGATATAAAGCTCATAACCGCGACACCACCGCCTTTATGAGGCCGCAACGGGAAACTGATGCCATCACAAAGATCATGCTGCTCCAGCCGGCGCATAAATTGTGTATCTTCGTGGCTGTGTATATAGCTGTCCCTGTTGCTCCATAAAATCGGAATCAGACTTTGGGTGCAGTGCCTGAATACCGGGTCCGAAAGCAGAAGATTGTCCTGCCTGTAGCTGTTCCATAATGCTTCAGGGTAATTATTAATAAATACATGCTCAGGGGAGACCATGGAAACCGGTATTTGCGATATGTAATTGAAATGCGGTATATCAATCATTCGACAGACTTCAGAGCATATCTGATGTATATCCTGCAAATCCGACGCCTTTGCAAGCCGGGATGTGGCGTCACGAAAATTGTAATCTACCGGTATTTTTTTCATTTTTAACCCCTTTTATATTAAGATTTTTATATGCCGGATATTATATATCCGGTTTATAGGTATCAAGGAAAATTTTGATTCGTTCAGAAATTTCCTTGATATGGGGTTATCCGGCCAAGACCGGCATCAATAACTTATTGATTTTGATGTAAAAATAACTACATGGAATTAATCCAGAAGGCCACTCCCTGAGCATTCAGTCTGCAATCCATCTCCAGCATATTTTTGATATGTTGCCTATCCATATCAGGCTTTATATCCAGCATGCGCCCTGTCAGATGCTCCATTATTCCCTCCTCAAGATGGGCCTCAAAATCCTCTGAATGATGGTTTTTCATGTCCTTTGCCAGTTCCACATATCGATCAATATCTTCATGCACCTGTTCCGCCATATCGTGGATATCATCAATACATCCGAAATGTGTCAGGTACATGAATCGGGGATTAAAACTTAACAGCCTGTCCATCGATGAGTGCAGTGCCTGGGGATCAAATTGCACCGGCGTTGTTGTCGCTATTGCAAATAGCCGGTTTTCGGTACGCAGCTCCCGGTATGAAATGCCAAAGGTATCACCACTGAACATACCCTGGCTTGCCTGATCCCAGATACAAAAATGGTGGCGGGCATGGCCGGGTGTGTCCAGAAACAGTAGTTCCCTGCCGTGGAAGTTGATCGTAAAACCGTCATCTGCCTCTATCACTCGTTCAGCAGCCACAGGCAGTATGTCGCCGTAAATACGCTTGAAGTTCTGTTCGCCATAAACGGCACTTGCCCCGGCGATCAGCCTGGAAGGGTCAATCATGTGCCGCGCCCCTCTGGGGTGAATAACCAGTCTGGCATTGGGCAGTTCCTGCATAAGGCGCCCCGCTCCCCCGGCATGATCGAGGTGTACATGCGTCGGAATAACATAGTCAACATGGTCCCGACCGATACCTTTATCATCAATCAACCGCAGCAATCCCTCCACGCTGGAGTTCACTCCTGTATCTATGATGGCAATATGTTCACCCTGCCGTAACAGATAACACGCCGCCAGCCCCGGTCTGATATAGCCCGTATCAACACAGGTAATCCCGTGCTCCAGTTCAGTACTATCCAGCAACATTATCACATCCCTCAGGTTTATCGATTCTGGTATCATGCCATGCAGTTTTTCGATTTGCCGAAATTTTTTCGGAAAGCATTATGGATTTGTCCTCTTTAACAGCCATTTCACCGATTGACGGACGTTACGGTCAAAAAACCGCCGCGCTGCGTACTATTTTCAGTGAATATGGACTGATCCACAAACGGGTTATCGTCGAAATACGCTGGTTTCAGGCCCTGGCTGAAGAGCCTTCCATTGCCGAGGTGCCTGGATTCAGTGATGGCATTAACCGGTTTCTCAACAGTATTGTCGATAATTTTTCGATTGAAGACGCTCGGCGCGTCAAGGAAATCGAGCAAACCACCAACCACGATGTCAAGGCAATTGAATATCTGCTCAAAGAAAAAATTGCAGGGCATGACGAACTCAATGTCAGCAGCGAATTTTTGCACTTTGCCTGCACATCAGAAGACATCAACAATCTGGCTCATGCGCTGATGCTCAAACAGGCCAGAGAAAGTGTTGTATTGCCCTGTTTTGATAAAATTATCGAGAAGCTCGCTGTCATGTCCCGGCAGTATTCATCTGTCCCCATGATATGCAGAACCCATGGCCAGATTGCAACGCCGTCAACGCTGGGAAAAGAGCTGGCAAATGTGGCCTATCGCATGAATCGCCAGAGGAGGCAGTTCCGCGAGGTTGATATTCTCGGCAAAATGAATGGTGCCGTAGGTAACTGGAATGCCCATCTGGCGGCATATCCCGATCTGGACTGGCCGGCTTTTTCGCGAAAGGTTGTCGAGTCACTGGGCATCGATATGAATCCTTATACCACCCAGATCGAACCGCACGATTATATCGCCGAGTATCTGGACTGTATTGCACGCTTTAATACGATCCTGCTGGACCTCTGCCGCGATATGTGGCACTACATATCCATAGGCTACTTCAAACAAAAAACAATCGCCGGGGAGGTTGGTTCTTCCACGATGCCGCATAAAGTCAATCCTATCGATTTTGAAAATGCCGAGGGTAATATCGGGTTGGCTAACGCTATCAATGCTCATCTCGCCGCAAAATTGCCGGTTTCCCGATGGCAACGCGACCTGAGTGACTCTACTGTGTTGCGCAATCTTGGCGCTGGTATCGGATATGGATTGATTGCCTGGCAGTCGGCCCTGAAGGGCCTGGATAAGGTCGAAGCAGACAGGGAATGCCTTGCCAAAGACCTTGATGCCGGCTGGGAGGTGTTGGCTGAGCCTGTGCAGACCGTCATGAGGAGGTACGGTATCGAAAAGCCCTACGAGAAGCTGAAAGCCCTGACACGGGGGCAGTCTATCGATGCTGAAAAGCTGGCCGCATTCATTGATAGTCTGGCTCTCCCGCTTGAAGCAAAGAACGAGCTCAAGCAGTTGACTCCATCTACTTATCTGGGCAATGCCACTGAGCAGGCGCGGGATTTGAAATTCTGAATCAAAATGGAGTTGCTGTATTGCCAGTGAGCGGGGTTCCGTGTTTTATCAAGTCGGAATTTGCCTGCAATGCAGGCTTCATTGATGCTCTGTCGGATGACGTGAATCCGCGCCGTAATCAGGCAGCAGCCATGCCGCAAGTGCCGGTAACAGCGTCACAGCCGCCAGCATGTTGACCAGAAACATAAAGAGCAGCATCACTCCCATATCGGCCTGGAATTTTAAGCCGGAAAATGTCCAGGTCATTACACCCATGGCCAGTGTCATGGCCGTAAAGATGACTCCGCCCGCTGTCATCTCCAGAGTTGACTTGAATGCCTTGTGAAAATCCAACCCCTGTTTCATAAGTGACTGCAAGCAGCTAAATATATAAATCCCGTAGTCAACACCAATCCCTATGCCGAGCGCAACAACCGGCAGGGTATTAACCTTTAGTCCGATTTCCAGCCATGCCATGACGGCATACGACAGCAGGCTGACCATGCCGAGGGGAATAACCACACATAGTGCGCCTCTCACCGAACGAAAGGCAATCAGACATAAAATAAAAATGGCACCAAATACATGTATCAGGATCGGAAATTGAGCTTTTTCTATGACTTCGTTAGTGGCTGCCATCACACCCACATTATGGCCAGCCAGCAGATAATTAATTTTATCTCCGGCGTGATGTTCTCTGTATCTTTTTACTTCTTCGATAACACGTTTAATTGTTTCGGCCTTGTGATCCTGCATGAAAATCAGCACCGGCATGACACTGCAATCCTTGTTCAGCAACCCTGTTGCCGTTGGTACGTAAGCCGTTGATTGCACCAGCATATGATAGTCACGCGGCAGTTCGTGCCATTTTAAGGAGCCTTCATTCCAGCCGGCCTGCAAGGCTTTGGCGACACCGGGCAGTGAAATAACAGATCGAACGCCTTCAATGTTTTCCATCATCCAGGCAAACTGATCCATATCGCGCATGACATCATAGTCAACGCACCCGTCTTTTTTTGTTTTAACGATAACCGAAAGAATATCGTTGCCAATCGAAAATCGCTCAGCGATGACTTTGGCATCAAGATTGTAGGTCGAGTCCTCCCGAAGCTCAGGTACTCCCTGGTGCAGATCGCCAATGGCGACCTCCGAACCCTTCCAGTATCCCAGCAAAGACAGTATGAAGCTGAACACAATAATGATAATGGCGGGCTTTTTATGGGACACCAGGGCTAATTTTTCCCGGCAAAATATAAGTATTTGTGTATGTCGGGCCGGCTTGTGGCGATGCCCTCCACCAGAGTTGACATAAGATAAAAGCACGGGGATCAGTATCAGGTTGGTCAGTATTATGATGGCAACCCCGATGCTGGCTGTGATGGCCATCTCCTGTATGATTTTAATTTCAATGAACAAAATCGTTAAAAAACCGGCGGCATCACTGAGTAACGCGATACCGCCCGGCAGCAGCAGCCTGCGAAAACCGGCCCTTGCCGCTTCAATACCGCTTTCGCCTGCATATATTCCGGCCATGATCGTGTTGCCCATCTGCACGGCATGGCTGACACCAATTGCAAAAATCAGGAAAGGCACCAGAATTGACATCGGATCGATACCATAACCCAGCAGCGGTAATAGCCCCATCAGCCAGACCACCGCCATTAAAGAACATGTCAGTATCACTGCCGTCAAAACCATCGACCTCATATAGAGGTAAACCAGAACGGCGACGAGCATAAAAGTGATGATAAAAAAGACTTTGACATCGGCAGCACCCTGATAAATATCTCCGATTATCTTTGCGAATCCGATGATATGGATCCCGATGGTGGAATTACCGGATGCTGTGTCCGCCCGATTGTCTTCGCCTGCAAAGCGTTGCCGTATCCGCTTTTCCAGAAGCTCGGATACCTTGATGTAATCAATTTTTTTTCCTGTGTCGGGATCGAATTCCAGAAGTGAGGCACTGATTATCGCCGCAGTAAAATCATTGGCCACCAGACGACCAACGATATCGGATTTCAGAATATTATTTCTGACTTCCTCAAGCCTCTCTGGTGTTGGTTTGAAGTCAGCAGGCACGACATTACCCCCTGCAATGCCATCCTCGACCACCTCGGTAAATCGAACATCCGGTGTAAATAACGAACTGACTCGCGAACGATCAATGCCTGGAATAAAAAATACCTCATTAGTTGCTTCTTTCAGGACTGTGAAAAATTCCTTGTTAAATATGTCTCCATCATCAACCGTAAATGCAATAATAATACGGTCGCCCCCTCCAAATTCTTCACGATACTCAAGAAAAGATTTTATATATTCATGCTTCAAGGGCAGCAGCTTTGAAAAGCCGGCATCAACTCTCAGTTGAAACATGGATAACAGCATGAATATTGTCATGGTCATAAAAAAGGCCATGATCAGACGACGATGACCAAAGACCAGATCTTCAACGGCATTGATTGTTTGATTCGTCATTCGGGAATACATCCCTTCAGCTCAGCCGGAGAAAAGGAATCACACAGGTCGAGATGGCGGACTCCATTCTCACCGGCAAGCACCACATGGTTACTTTTATACTCGTATGCGTCTGCGATATTGTCCCGCCCCTTTAATTGGTGAAGAAAGCTCTGCTGATAATTTTTATCGACAATAATAATGCTGCCGGCATGGCCGACGGCCATTAGCTGGCCATTCCTGAGGCGAATCAGACTATTGAATGAGGTTTCCACACTGGTTGGTATGCGTAACCAGCTTTCGCCTTTATTGTTGGAGTAGTACAGGCGGCCCCTCAAACCGGCAATGGCCACATGATTGTCTTCCCAGGCCAATACATCAAACCAGGAACCTTCATAGGGTGAGGATAATGTATCCCATGTCAGTCCTCTGTCTCTGGAGCGATAGATATGGCCTGCTTCACCAACTATATAAATTGTGTCATGCAAATGGTGGCTGATTGCGTTTAGGTGAAAGTCGTGGTTTTCATTTACAAAACCTTCCTGCCAGTTGTGACCGCTGTCATTTGATATCAGATAATAACCATAGGCACCGACCGCAATAATTTTACGAGAGTCAAGGTACACAATATCAAGCAATGGCCTGGATTGATCTTTGTCATCATGTACTCTGGCCCAGGTGTGCCCACCGTCATCTGTACGCACGATGATTCCATCATGGCCGACGGCCAGCCCGGTTGAAGAGTCAAACATTCGTATCGCCGTCAACAGCACAGATGCCTGTACTCTGGATTGATGCCATATACCGGAATTGCTGCGCCTGAGAATATGCCCACGAGACCCTGCAACCTGAATGGTGTCGCCTGTCCCGTCAAGCGATATCAATAATGACTGGCTCGCCAGAGGTGCCTGCCAGGAGTAATCTGTCTTTGAGTCAATGGTGGCTTCGGCCCACAGGCAGGTGCTGCGGAGAACAACCAGTAAAATAAAAAAGGCCACACAAGGCAGCCTCGCAGTGAAAAAAATCATGCCGGGCTGGCACTCATTAACGACGGCCGGATCTGCGCAGGGCAGACAGGGTGAAGTCCTCAGCCTGAACATCAAACTGAAAGTCAACTGTTTTGGGTTCTTCATTATTCAAACCTAATGCCAGATAACGACCTGACTGTAAATCATGGTGAACTTCTACAGTGGACCACAGCACAGGTACATCATAATAGTTGATGACATGTGCTTCAGATACCCGCCATAGCTGGTCTCGATTGTCGTATTGATCTGCATGAAGTATCTGCCATGAATCCTCGTCAATGTAAAAGGTACGTCGCTTGTAGAGATGGCTGGTGTTTTCCTTGAGTGTCGCATCTACTACCCAGACACGATGCAGCTCGTAACGAAGGTTGTCCGGGTTTAGATGCAGTGGATCAAGTACATCGTCATATTCCAGCGCGTTACTGTGTAGCCGGTAAGAGTTATACGGTACATATATTTCTCTTTTATCGACAAGCTCCCAGTGATAACGCTCCGGGCTGCCATTAAACATATCCAGTTGGTCGCTGGTCCTTAAACCGTCTGAACCGGTGCCTGGATTATCAAAAGCAATATTCGGCGCACGTCTCACCCGACGCTGACCGGGGTTATAAATCCATGCCTTGCGTGGCTCAATATTCTGATTCATGGTTTCATGGACCAGGAGTACAGTGCCCGCCAGACGCGGCGGTGCAAGGGTATTCTGGATAAACTTGAGTAACAAGTTGCTGTTCTTCAATGCCTCTTGGGCGTGGTAAAATGAAATGGATGTATCCCGAAGCCTGACCAGAGTATAGCTGCCTGACCGCGTAACCGGAGCCTGTCCAACGTATCGCATGCTGGATTCGCCGCGGTATCTGAGCATGTGATTCCAGATGGCTTCCAGTCCGTTTTTCGGAATTGGAAAGGGAATCCCGACCGCTGTCCCCTCAACACCATTACCATCGCTGCTTAAAGATGCCTCAATCGCAGACTGGCGGCTGGCATCATAAATCCTGTCTGGTAATGCCGCACTTCGGCGGGTCGGATAAATATTCATCCTGAAGCTGTCATACATTTCCAGCATGGTCCGATGGCCGGCAGTTAATTTATCCTGAAACAGCGACATGTTTGATTTGTGGATGGTGGTGATGATTCTATCGTCTGCATAAGGATCAGGGTGGTGACCGCCCGACTGAAAGTCTGCATGCCCGGCGTCCGCCGGCGAGGTCAGTCCTCCATTCCATGCAGGTATCGAACCGTCTGCATTACCGGCCTTTTCTGCTCCCACAGGAGTCAGGTCATCTCCCAGCCGGGCTGCCTCCTCAACTGGAATGCCCGCACCAGCCCGCATGGCAGCAAGGATGATGAACAGCCCTGCCCCGATATTGATAACGTTTCTGAAATACATGGTGCCTCCTAGAAAAAGTACTTGATATAAAGTGCAACAAAATCACGGTCACTCAGCAGGTTTTGATTTCCTCCACCAAAAAAATCGGTAACACTCAGATCGGCAGCCCATTGGTTTTCATGGTTCACACCAATGCTGACAGTGACTGCCTTGCGTCCCTCCAGAAAATTACCGCCAGGGCCGGGAGAGATGCCTTCCACATCATGTTGATATGAAATTCCGGGTAACAGGTTAAAGTTATGATAGGCATCGTTATACACCCAGCGCATCGAGACGCGATAACCCCAGGAGGTAGCATCCGGAAAGTCGCCCTGATCCAGTGCAGCAATGTCCTGATGCAGCCCGCCTGCTGCGGCCTGTGCCGGGTTACCCGAAACATAAGTGCCGGGTGCCCCCAGCCTCAGCTTTGATTTATCCGGCATATTGTGGACATGCGTTACCGCTGCTTCAGTGACAAAAATAAATTCATCTGCCCCCATGATATTGTTATGTATTCTTGTCCCGGTGACTTGAAGCTGGCTTACATTGCGCCTGATATAGCCTCGAATATATTCATTCAACCCCAGGGCTGCCCCGCTGGTAATCTGATTATTCAATGTTGCCGGTGCAATCGGCGATACCGGTGTCAGGGCGGCCGCCAGTAATTCGATGTCATCAATCTGCAGGGGTGTTCCTCTCTTGTGTGAGAATTCTCCCTGTACTGCCCACTGTCCAACGCTGGTATTAAAGCTCAAACCCAGCATTTGAATATCTTCAGGATATTCCAGAAAGTAAGCTGCCGTATCGGCATATTGGTCAACAGATACTGCCGCAGCCACACGGTTTAGCGCACCCAGCCAGGCAGTCGAGCCTGACGTTAATCCATAAACAGTTTGAAGGATGTTATCAACATTAGACCCTGGCACGCTGACTGCACGCGCCGCCGTAATTGCTGAAGCCTGTCCGCTCGCAGTGCCTGTTTGGGCGCTGAGAACAGGCAGACGGCTGTGATAATTGACATAGTATGCACCAAACTCCGTATCATTGAGTGACTCGGCAAAATAACGCAAAGCGATTCCCCATTGACCTCCATCAGAGGCTTTCCGGTCTGCCCCACGACTGACTCCGTAAAAGAGGTCATCATCAAGATAGCCATGCCCACCGACAGGCGTTACTGCCGCATCAACATCCGTTGCTATCGCTGTATCAATCAGGCGGGCTCCGGTAACTCCGCCGGACACACCCAGAGGGGTATAAAGAAAGAAAGGACCGGCCGCCAGACCGCGGTCAGAGAATCGCCCGAAGCCGAGCTGCACACGGGTCGCTCCTTCTCCTGCAATGTCGGAAATACTGAAATAAGAACCGGAAGGGTCAATACGAGTTTCCTCCCAGTCAAGCTGATAAAAACTTTCAGCCGCCAGATTTTCTGTCAGATTAAGCGACATGGAAAGCATGTTCACCGGCAACAATGCTTCCCTGAGCTCGGAGCCTGGCAGGCGTATTGCCGCCACATCAACAGGATTAACAATATTAATCCCACCCTGTATAAACGTACTTTCTCCCCAGTTGAGCACATGTTTTCCCAGACGCACCTCCGCCGGGCGATCACCGGGCAGCTCAAATTGTGACCAGATATAAGAGTCCAGCAGTCTGGCATTGCTTCCTACCAGCTCTCTGGCTCCATCAGACAAGGGGGTGCGTTGTGTATCATCGGCACTGTCATTCTCGCGGTCAATAAAGCCGGTTGCCCGCACAAAACCGCCCATATTACCGGACTTATGATTGATCTCGATATCGCTGGTCAGCCTGTAAACCTGTGCAATATGACCTTTCTTGTAATTGAGATTGCCATCGTCACTGTTACAGCCCGATGCGGTGCCGCCGTTGGCGATACAGACAAGATCGGTATCTGCATCTCCCAGGCGATGACTTGAGCCAAATGACAGTGTGCTGTCAATGCTGCCGCTGATGATGCCACTGTCAAACTCATAGGCTTGCAAGAGGCCCGCAAAGCCTATGCCAACTGACAAAAAGATCAGCACACTGAGCCAGACACAGCCCGCATTAAAGAGACCTCTCACCATTTCGCTACCCACATGGCCCGGCATACAGCCGGGCAATTTCTCCGGCAAACCTGTCATAAGCAGGATATTTCAAGCGTAGATAATACCAGCTATCAATTGCAATAGACAGAAATCAGGCGCAGTGCCGGGCCTGTTTCGGCTTTTTCTGCGATGCTCTGCTAAAGAGCAGGATATGAAACAGCTTTATTCAAAAAAATCGGCAGGTAGGGGTGAAATACAGCCTTGCGAGACTGTCCGGTTCATGTTTTTTCACAAAGTCCCTGTTCTACGGCCATGACAGCCGCTTCCACGCGCGAATGTACGGAAAGCTTTCTTAAAACAGCCTTGACATGCAGCTTGACAGTTCCATCTGAAATGCCCAGCTCACGGGCGATCACCTTATTGCTCTGACCCTCTGCCAGATGACACAGAATCTCCTTTTCGCGTGGTGTTAGTTCCGAGAAGGGCACGGCACCCTGGGAACCCGGTGTATCGCCCTGCACCACCTTGGCCAGCACGCTCGCCAACTCCGGGGCAACAACGGTTTTGCCGTTGATAATATCGCTCAACGCAACCACCAGATCATCCGGTTCCATATCTTTGAGCAAATATCCCCGTGCACCATATCGGAGTGAACGTACGACATCCCATTCCTCTCGGCTGGTGGACAGCATGGCAACCGGCGTATCGATCTCCAGTTCTCTGATACGCTTAAGCACGGCAAGCCCATCCATTTTAGGCATACGGATATCCAGCAGAATAATATCCGGTTCAAGACAGGCGGCCATGCGGATGCCTTCTTCACCGTCTCCCATGGCATTGGCAACATCGATGCCCCGGTGTTGCAGCAGTTCCTGCAAGCCACTGCGGAATAAGGTGTGGTCATCAACTAATAACACTCTCATAGAACAGTATCCTAACCGAACCTGATTCGGTATTAAACTTTTTCAGAGACATGCCTTTCGTAAATAATGCTTCCTGTGCCTTTGGGAATACGGCCATGTTTATAAATTTTGATTGGATGCCCCTTACAAGGTTCTGTTTCCCGGCTCCACTATTGTTCGAAAATACGGATCTGGGCTTTGTTTCAGGAAATCTCGGGTGAGCAGGCGCACTGGCCAGAAGTTATCGCCAGCATGATGAAATACACCATGGAGATCAGGCCCCATATCAGACCAGTGACAACGCCGGCATCAATGATGCCCCGCCAGGGTTGATCCAGAAAGCGGACCAGTATGATCAGGCAGATAATCATTGTGGTCAGCGCATAACTGGCAATCATTCTGTGACGGGTGGCATGAAAATATCCCACTGTGAATAGTGGTGCCAGAATAATGCGTAATGGAGTCGGATTCTTTGCCAGATACAGGGTTCGGGCGGCGAACCTGGGAGCAAAGGCGAGTTGAAATCCCCTGTAGCCTTCGGCATAGGTCATATAAAGGACATTGCCGATCAGGGCCAGCCATTGAATCGGCGTGAGGGAATAGCCCAGAGATTCAGCCGCAACAGGCGTTAGCCGCCATACCGCGAGAACAATAAGAGCAAAGGTGCCGCTGAAGCCCCAGATGGCACCGATAATTCCTGATAATTTATAATTCATTCCGATTTCTGGTCATGTTTTTACGAATCATTGTGGCACCTGGGGCTGATTGCAGCATTGGGGCCATCGGTCAGGCCAGCAGTGAATGACGATCTGCTGCGCCTTGCAAAACTCTGATAAAACAGGGTAGAATAGATGCATCCACATCCATTCATAAGGGAGCACATCATGCCAACTATCATTGCCACGGACAAGGCACCTCAGGCCATCGGTACTTACTCGCAGGCTGTAAAAGCCGGTAATACGGTCTATATTTCAGGCCAGATCCCACTGGTGCCCGAAACCATGCAACCGGTCCATGGCGATATGGAAGCTGATATTCGTCGCGTGTTTGAAAATCTCAAGGCGATCTGCGAGGAAGCGGGCGGGTCACTGGCTGACATCGTTAAACTGAATATTTTCCTGACCGATCTCGGCAATTTCGCGCTGGTCAACGAAGTCATGGCAACCTATTTTGAGCAGCCTTATCCGGCACGTGCAGCGATAGGGGTAGCCGCACTGCCCAAGGATGTCAAAGTCGAAATGGACGCTGTTATGGTCATTGGTGACTGAATTTTTATTCAGGCCGTCAAATCATAATCGGAGTCTCCCGCGTCTTAATGGTAAATATATAATTGGAGCCCCCGACAGATCTAAAGCTCCCCGTGACAGCATTGCGCGGTGTTGGCAGACAGATTGCTGAAAAACTCCAGGCCCTGGGCATTGAAACCATCCAGGACCTGCTATTTCATTTGCCCTTGCGCTACGAAGACCGTACCCGCATTGTGCCTCTTGGCAGTTTGCGACATGGTGACCGGGTTGCAATAGAGGGCCAGGTTGAGTCCACCCAGGTCATTCATCGGCGCCGGCGCATGATGCTGTGCCGCCTGTCTGATGGAACCGGTTTCATAACCCTCCGTTTTTTCCACTTCAGCCAGCAGCAGAAGAAGGGCCTGTCATCCGGTACGCGGCTGCATTGCTACGGAGAGGTGCGGGATGGTGGCTTTGCCGGATTCGAGATGATACACCCGGAGTATCAGCGGCTGGCGGATGACGAGATCCCGCAGATGGAGGAATCACTGACTGCCATTTACCCTGCAACAGAAGGCATTCACCAGCTAACTCTGCGCAGATTGACCGATCAGGCGCTGGCACTGCTCGATAAAAATACTACCATTGAGGAGCTGATACCCGCCGGATTGTATGAGGATGACAGCGGCTTTACTTTGGCGGAAGCACTGCAATATTTGCACCGACCACCGCCAGATGCACCTCTGAAGCTGATGAAAAATCGGCAGCATCCCTGCCAGCGACGACTGGCATTCGAGGAACTGCTGGCACATAACGTCAGCCTGCGGCTCATGCGGAAACGCATACAGCGACACGCTGCCCCGGTGATGAACAGTAGCACAAATCTGTACGAAAAGCTGCGCTCGCAGTTGGGCTTTGACCTGACCGATGCCCAGACACGTGTCATCTCGGAGATTGCCGAGGATCTGAGGCGAAACTATCCGATGATGAGGCTGGTGCAGGGTGATGTCGGTTCCGGCAAAACGGTCGTCGCGGTCATTGCCGCACTACAGGCTGTTGAGAGTGGTTATCAGGTTGCGCTCATGGCCCCGACCGAGATACTCGCCGAACAACATTTCCGAAATATGGATAACTGGCTTGCACCGCTCGACATTGAGCTGGCCTGGTTATCCGGCAGGCAAAAGGGCAAGGCCCGCCAGCAGGCCCTTTACAAGGTTGAAAGTGGTGAAGCCCGGCTGATTGTGGGGACACATGCCCTGTTTCAGGAGGAAGTAGTATTCAGCAACCTGGGGCTGATGATAGTTGATGAACAACATCGCTTTGGTGTTCATCAGCGATTAAGGCTGATGGAAAAAGGCATGCAGGATAACATGCGCCCGCATCAAATGATCATGACGGCGACTCCGATACCACGAACTCTGGCAATGACTGCCTATGCCGATCTGGATACTTCGATCATAGACGAGCTGCCACCCGGGCGGCAACCGGTGACGACAGTGGTTATCCCGGAGGAGCGGCGTAGTGAAATTGTTGAGCGTGTCAGGCATGCCAGTGTTCAGGGCTGCCAGATTTATTGGGTCTGCCCGTTAATTGAAGAATCCGAGGTGCTACAGGCACAGGCTGCTACAGAAATCGAAAGCGCATTGAAAGAACAATTATCCGATCTGAAAATCCAGCTCATACATGGCCGTTTGAAACCGATGGAAAAGGAGCGGATTATGCAGAGCTTCAAGGACGGAGATATCGATTTGCTGGTCGCGACGACGGTCATTGAAGTCGGTGTCGATGTGCCCAATGCTTCGCTGATGATTATAGAAAATGCCGAGCGCCTTGGGCTTTCCCAGCTCCATCAGCTACGCGGGCGTATTGGACGAAGCAGCAAAAAAAGTTCCTGCGTATTGATGTATAAATCACCATTAGGGAACACCGCCAGAGAAAGGTTGTCTATTATGCGAAAGACCAGCGATGGCTTTGAAATCGCCAGACGGGATCTGGAAATACGCGGCCCTGGCGAGGTGCTCGGTACACGTCAGACGGGAGTGCTTGACCTCAGAGTCGCTGACCTGATGCGTGACCAGCAAATGATGCCAGAGGTAGTCAAAGCGTCAAAGGCTGTACTCAATGACTATCCAGAGGTAATAAAACCATTATTGCATCGATGGCTGAAATGGGGCTTACAGTTTGCGAGGGTATAGGCCCGTTATACACTGTCTTGACACCTGCCATCGTGTTCAGCAGCACGGATGTTATCCGGCAGCTTCAGGGTGCCGGTCAGCTTACCAACAGACTGGATCCCCCCCTTGTTCATGTACTCGACCAGCCCACTGTTGATCTGCTTGCAAATCATGGGGTCATAAAACAGAGCGGTGCCTATTCCAATCGCCGTTGCACCGGCCAGTAAAAATTCAATCGCGTCATTCGCTGAGGTAATGCCGCCCTGACCAATAATCGGGACATGGTGCTTCTTTGCCACCTGATAAACCTCATGTACCTTGAGTAGTGCAATGGGCTTTATGGCCGGACCGGAGAGTCCACCCTGCACACTGCCGATAATCGGCACCCGATTCTCAATATCGATAGCCATGCCTGTCAGGGTGTTAATAACAGCAAAGCCACTGGTACCTGCCTCAATACAGCGTCGGGCATTTTCAGCAATATCGGCCTGATTCGGGGAGAGCTTGGTAATAATCGGTTTGTCAGTAACAGCCCGGCAGGCTCCGACTACCCTTGCCGACATGTCCGGGTCATTACCAAATGCCACACCGCCTTCCTTAACATTTGGACAGGAAATATTAATCTCTATGGCATCTATCGGAGAATCATCGAACTTGCGCACAACATTAACGTATTCCCCTACAGTCGAACCCGATACATTGGCGAAAAATCTGGTTTCAGCAAAATCCAGTATCGGCAGAATATCCTCGACAACGGCTTCAACTCCGGGATTTTGCAGGCCGATAGCATTGAGCATTCCCGCCGGAGTCTCGGCCAGACGATGTGGTGGGTTCCCTGAGCGCACCGTCGCTGTTGTTCCCTTCAGGCAAATTGCACCGACATCACGATTGCTGAACCCTTTAATGCGAGTGTATTCCTCACCAAACCCGACACAACCGGAAAGCAGTACAATAGGGCTGTCCAGATCGATACCACAGAAAGATATTTTTAGCCGCGAATCCAGTTCATGTTCCATATTGTTCTCTATCAGCCGGAAATTCCCCCCAATACGGGCAACATTATACGGCTATGTGCCAACACGGGTGCGGCTTTACATCTGATTCATCCGCTTGGCTTTTCTCTGGAGGAAAAGCAGTTGCGCCGGGCTGGTCTGGATTACCATGAGTGGTGCGATGTACAGGAGTACCGAGACTGGCAGGACTTTGTAATGACTGTAAAACCGACACGGTTACTGGCTTTTTCAACCCGGGGAAGAAAAATCTATTCGGAACACCGCTTCGCTACCGGCGATGCCTTGGTATTCGGTCCTGAAACACGCGGATTACCGAATGAAATTCTGGAATCTTTGCCGGAAAGCCGGCTGCTGCGCCTGCCGATGTTGTCGCATGGTCGCAGTCTGAATCTCTCTAACTCGGTTGCGGTCGCACTCTATGAAGCCTGGCGCCAGCTAGGCTTCATAATCAGGAGTTAACGCCGCCGATATCGCTAACAGCTTAATGGAACTTAGTTCGGACTATGGACTCAAAGCTATCATAACGCCATTCATGGCGCATGGCGATTCCCGCGTTCCTCCCTGAGCGGGACTGACCCGGCATACCCCCGCCGGGCACTATTTGCCCTGATATTCCCCCAAATATCAGGGCATTTCTTTAATTAATGCGCCTGTTCAAGCCACTGTTCGATTTTTCTTCTGGCCTCATCCAGTCCGTGCCTATCTACTGCCGAAAACAACTGCACCCCAATATCAATGCCGATTTCCTCTAAACGTGAGCGGACCCGAAGCAATGTTGTACTTGCCGGGCCATGTTTTAGTTTATCGCTTTTGGTCAATAAACAATGGGTCGGTATGCCGATATCCGAGACCCAGTTGAGCATCTGCTGATCCAGGTCCTTCAGGGGATGTCGAATATCCATGATAAGCAGCAGTCCCACCAGACCTTTACGGCTTGCAAAATAAGCCCCAAGCGTCTGGTCCCAGTGCTGCCGCAGTTTTGGGGGCACTTTGGCATAACCATACCCTGGCAAGTCAACCAGATACCGCCGTCTGGTCAGCTCAAAATAGTTTATCTGCCGGGTTCTTCCCGGCTGCCGGCTGGCCCTTGCCAGACCATTAACACCGGTAATTACATTCAGGGCACTGGATTTGCCGACATTAGAGCGCCCGGCGACCGCGACTTCCAGACCTGTGTCCGGCAGACACTGACCAAGATTGTGTGCTCCTTTGATAAAACGAGCCTGCGAAAAATTAATCGACATAAAATTCTACTGTTTTCAGTATGGTGGTTGGCCCATAATCGGGCCATGTATGGATTCAGAAACATATTGCACTTTTCGAGTGATGAAAACGAGTGCAATATCAACACAGGTTGTAGGGTTAAAGGTTTTATGTGACATGATCGGTCGTAATAACAAAGAGCAGTTTATAGTATCCATATACACCATAGCCTCAGCCAGGAATCTTCGCTACAATGGTCCGCCCTGCATGAATCCAGCCACCAAAAGTGCCGGATCAGTTACACTGGCTTGTAGCACCGTCCCTCACTCTTTATGCTGCACTCTGAATTAACCGGATGTTAGCGATATGAAATGTCTGAATGATTACCGCATGGCCATCAATGGCACAGAACTTGTGCCCATAATGATTGGGGGCATGGGTGTTGATATCTCAAACACGGATTTGGCACTGGTGGCCGCACGCCTTGGTGGTATCGGGCATATATCCGATGCCATGTCTCCTACGGTTACCGACCGCCGTTACAAAACCAGCTTCGTCAAAAACAAGGTCAAACTTTACAAACACACAGTCGGACAGACAGATAAGTCTGAGGTCCAGTTTGATCTGGCACATATCGCCTCGGCGCAGGCGATACATGTCACCAAGACAATGGACCAAAAACAAGGCGATGGCCTGATCTATATTAATGTGATGGAAAAGCTGGGAATGAATAATCCCAAAATGACATTACAGGTGCGCATGAAATCGGCCATGGATGCCGGTATTGACGGTATTACCCTCAGCGCCGGCCTGCATTTGGGCAGTATGGCCCTAGTCCAGGACCATCCCCGGTTCCGGGATGTTCATTTCGGCATTATCGTGTCCTCTGTGCGCGCTTTGCATCTGTTTCTGCGCAAAAACAAGATTCTCAATCGCCTGCCGGATTATATTATTGTCGAGGGGCCGCTGGCCGGTGGTCACCTCGGCTTTGGTATTGATGACTGGCAGAATTATGATATCTACAGTCTGACCGCTGAGGTCAGCAACTGGGTCAAAGAGCAGGAGCTGGATATACCTGTTATCGCTGCTGGCGGGATTTTCACCGGTACCGATGCAGTCAGCGCAATCGAGACTGGCGCTGCCGGTGTACAGGTCGCCACACGCTTTACTATCACCAAGGAATGCGGATTGCCCGATGATGTAAAACAGGAGTATGTCAAAACCGACAAAGACAACATTGAGGTCAACACCATATCACCAACTGGTTATCCCATGAGAATGCTGAAAAACAGTCCGACTATCTGCAAGGGTATAAAGCCTAATTGTGAGTCCTTTGGTTATCTGCTGGACAGCAAGGGACGCTGTGCCTACATAGATGCCTACAATGTCCAGGTGGCCGCCCACCCTGGCCAGAAAAAAATCAAGGTGTGCGATAAAACCTGCCTGTGCACCGCCATGCGTAAATTTGAATGCTGGACCTGCGGTGCCAATGCTTACCGCCTCAAAGATACTACTCATCAAGGGGATGACGGCAGCTATCAATTACCAAGTGCAGAACATGTCTTCAATGATTATCTATACAGCACGGATCATCAAATAGCCCTGCCTTGAGCTGGTTCCAGTTGTGCGCATGGTGAATGTTGCATGGCCGCTGACCATTTCATTCGATCCAAAAAAAAGGCCCTGCGTTAATGCAGGGCCTTTCAGAACATCACCCGTAGGGCAGGAACTTACATCATGCCGCCCATGCCGCCCATGGGATCCATCCCCGCACCGCCGGGCGCAGGCGGCGGTTCTTTTGCAGGTATCTCGGCAACCATGCACTCGGTTGTGATCATTAGTCCTGCTACAGAAGCTGCATTTTGCAGTGCGGTACGGGCGACCTTGGTTGGGTCCAGAATGCCGGCAGAGACCATATCGACATGCTCGCCATTCTGGGCGTTATAACCACGATTGCCTTTGGCTCCCCGCACTTCATTTACAACCACGGAGGAATCCACACCGGCGTTAGAGGCAATCTGGCGCAGTGGCTCTTCCATGGCGCGGCGCGCAATGGCTATGCCCGCATCCTGATCCGGGTTGTCGCCCTTCAGGTCATTTAATGCACTCTGAGAACGAATCAGCGCAACACCACCACCGGGGACAACGCCCTCTTCTACCGCGGCACGGGTTGCATGCAGGGCATCTTCCACGCGGGCCTTCTTTTCTTTCATTTCGACCTCGGTTGCTGCTCCGACCTTGATAACAGCAACACCACCGGCCAGCTTGGCGACGCGCTCCTGCAATTTTTCACGGTCATAATCGGAAGTAGATTCTTCGATCTGAGTGCGAATTTGCCCTACACGTGCCTTGATCTCATCGCTATTACCGGCACCGTCAACAATCGTGGTGTTTTCCTTGGTGATCTGGATTTTCTTGGCAGAGCCCAGATCATCGAGGGTGGCCTTTTCCAGACTCAGGCCCACTTCTTCAGAAATGACCTGACCGCTGGTCAGAATAGCGATATCCTGCAACATCGCCTTGCGACGATCACCAAAGCCAGGGGCCTTGACTGCAGCCACCTTAACGATGCCACGCATATTGTTGACAACCAGAGTTGCCAGCGCCTCACCTTCAACATCTTCAGCGATAATCAGCAGTGGCTTGCCTGCCTTGGCGACTCCTTCCAAAATGGGGAGCAGGTCACGGATATTGGAAATCTTTTTGTCAAACAACAGAACAAAAGGATCGTCCAAATCGACAGACTGGCTTTGCTGGTTGTTGATGAAATAGGGAGACAGGTAGCCCCGATCAAACTGCATGCCTTCGACCACATCGAGTTCGTTCTGCAATGCAGAACCTTCCTCAACGGTGATGACGCCTTCTTTACCGACTTTCTCCATAGCTTCGGCAATAATCTCGCCAATGTTGCTGTCGGCATTAGCTGAAATCGTGCCTACCTGAGCAATCGCCTTGCTGTCCGCACAGGGGGCAGACAGGTCGCGCAGTTTCTCGACCGCAGCACTAACCGCCTGATCAATGCCGCGCTTCAGATCCATGGGGTTCATGCCTGCTGCGACAGCCTTCATGCCTTCTCTCAACATGGATTGAGCCAGTACTGTGGCTGTGGTTGTGCCATCACCTGCCGTATCGGAGGTCTGCGATGCCACTTCCTTGACCATCTGCGCACCCATATTCTCCAGCTTGTCTTCCAGCTCGATTTCCTTGGCTACAGACACGCCATCCTTGGTCATGGTGGGTGCGCCGAAGCTCTTGTCCAGGACCACATTACGGCCCTTGGGCCCCAAAGTAACTTTCACCGCGTTTGCCAGAGTGTTGACACCACGCACCATGCGTGAACGCGCCTCGTCACCAAAACATACTTCTTTAGCTGACATATTATTTTCCTCTCAATTCCTTGACCTAAAATTTATTCAACAACCGCCATGATGTCGTCTTCGCGCATAACGACCAGTTCGTCGTCACCCACTTTGACATCATTGCCGGAATACTTACCAAACAGTACGGTGTCGCCGACTTTTACATCCAGCGCGCGAACCTCACCGTTATCGAGCACTTTGCCATTACCCACTGCCAGAACCTCGCCACGACTTGGTTTCTCTGTGGCAGAATCAGGTATCACAATACCTCCTGCGGAAGTGCGCTCTTCCTCCATGCGCTTGATCACAACGCGATCATGCAAAGGACGTAACTTCATCTTTCCTTTCTCCATTAATTTTCAAGAAACATTAATATCCAGTGGCGGGCTGTTAGCACTCGCCTCCAGTGAGTGCTGATAATAGGGTCAAAAAATACAAAGTCAACGATCAGAAATGGATTTTTTCACTGCCAGAACAAGTTCTGGCCGGGTCGGTATGCCCCTAATCTTTTCTCTGGTATTCACCCTCGATGATGTGAGGGCCATGTGAATCCGCATACGTATCCGCTCCCGGCGGATGAGATGAACCGGCAACCCTGGTGATGCCGGTATGAAGCAGCCAGGTTGCCACGCTCCTTCGAATCGCAGGCAACAGAACCAGAAAACCTGCCATATCGGTAAAAAATCCCGGAGTCAGTAAGAATGCTCCGGACACCAGCAACATGACTCCTTCAATCAGCTCAACCGCCGGGATTTCCCCGCGGCGCAGTGTTTCCTGCACGCGCACCATCGTTGTCAGCCCCTGCACACGCAGCAAGGCAGCACCGGCCGCAGCCGTGATGACGATTAATAATAAAGTTGGTATGACCCCGATAATGCCACCCACCTGTATGAATAAGGCAATTTCAATCGCGGGCACAATTAAAAACAGGAGAAACAACAGACGAAACATGGTTAAATCCGGGTGGTATGGATACAGTCACACAAGATGAAGTCCGCCGGCAATAATTGCAAGCCAGCAATGCCTTTTGCTCAATCACTGAAATAACGATTCGCTTTACATATGACTTGTTTACTCGCCATGACGACCATGCCCGACATGGCCAGTGCGGAAGAGCTTGCCGGCAGGATTGCCGGGGAGTCACTGGCCGCCTGTGTGAACATTCTGCCCGGTGTACAGTCTATTTACTGCTGGGAAGGCAAACTGCAGAAAAGCACTGAGTGTCAACTATTCATCAAGACATGCGAGAAAAGTTATAATGAACTTGAGGCTTTTATACAAAAACACCATCCCTACAAATTACCGGAAATAATCGCCCTGCCAATACAGCATGGCCTGCAGGGCTATCTTGACTGGATAGGCGAAAGTTGCGAGGACATCGTATGACATACCACGTGGGCACCCTCTATCGTTTTCTGATTTCAGTACTGCTGACTATTGCTCTGGGTCTTGCCCCGGCGGTGGTTCCGGCCCAAGAAGACGAAGACCCTCTTATGCCGGAAGAGGCATTCCCGGCGGAAGTCATTTCTGTCGAAAACGATACGATAGCCATCCGCTGGAATATCGCCGACAGATACTATATGTACCGTTCCAAGTTTCGCTTTCTGGCGGAACAGGGAGCTGTTCAACTGGATCAACCTGTTCTGCCGCCCGGCAAAACCCAGCATGATGAGTTTTTTGGTGATGTTGAGGTTTATCGTAACAACGTAACCGTCAGGTTGCCTTACAGCAGAAGCAGGAATGCCCCATCTGAATTTACCCTGACCACCGTTTCGCAGGGTTGTGCTGACATCGGTATCTGCTACCCGCCCTATAAGCAGTATCTGAATGTTAAATTGCCTGCTGCCGGGACAGCCGCCGGGCTGTCCGACTCTGGCCCGATGAATGCACTGAGCAATCTCAACAGGGCACTGGGCCTGAACGACGATAATTCTGAAGATGAGTTTCTTGAGCCGGATCAGGCGTTTCAGTTAGTCACAAACGTTGCGCAGGACAATACCATTCGACTTGATTTCACGGCCGCAGAGGGCTACTACCTGTACAGGGACAAGATCCGGATAATTCCGGCAGATTATCCCGCAAACATCCGGCTGGGGGATCTCCGACTTCCGCCGGGCAAGATCAAGGCCGACGAGTATTTTGGTGATGTGCCTGTTTATTATAAGGAGGCCACAGCCCACCTGCCGGTGGTCAACGACAGTGAACAAACCCTCCCGTTTGCGCTAAAGGTACAATATCAGGGTTGTGCTGATGCCGGTTTATGCTACCCGCCGATTACCAAATCATTCAACCTGAGCGCACTTCCCGGTATTCTGCCGGTGGCTGCCGCAGCGACGGTCGATCAGAATGTAAAAACAGCAGCCGGCGGTGCGCCTGTAGCAGCGGCTCCAAAGGTCGCCGAGCAGGATCGACTGGCTTCCTTCCTGCTGGAAAATCCACTATGGCTGTCGGCGCTGTTTTTCTTCGGTCTGGGTATGCTGCTTGCGTTTACACCGTGTGTATTCCCCATGATCCCGATTCTCTCCGGTATTATTATCGGTCAGGGGAAAGACATCTCGACCGGCAAGGCGTTTACCCTGTCTCTGATCTATGTGCTGGCCATGGCCCTGACCTATACCGTTGTCGGTATTATCGCCGGCCTGTTTGGCGCTAACCTGCAAGCCATATTCCAGGACCCGATCATTATCAGCGTCTTTGTCGCCGTCTTTGTGCTGCTATCGCTTTCCATGTTCGGTTTTTACGAGCTGCAAATGCCCAGTGCCATTCAGTCACGACTGACAAAAATCAGCAACTCACAACGAGGCGGTACGCTGGCAGGTGTCGCCATCATGGGCATATTGTCTGCCATTATCGTCGGTCCCTGTGTTACTGCTCCGCTGCTTGGCGCATTGATTGTAATCGGTCAGGCCGGCGATGCCGTGCTCGGAGGAACCGCACTTTTCGCACTCAGCATGGGCATGGGTGCTCCATTACTGCTGATCGGCACATCAGCCGGCAAACTGCTGCCGAAGGCCGGCGCATGGATGGATGCGGTCAAGGCCATATTTGGCGTCGGTCTGCTGGCTGTCGCTATCTGGCTGCTGGAGCGCATTATCCCCGGACCGGCCGGCCTGCTCCTGTGGGCAGTTTTGTTTATCGTCTCTGCGGTCTATATGGGTGCTCTCAGCCAGCGACAGGATGGCAACGGCTGGCATAAACTCTGGAAAGGGCTGGGTATTGTCATCCTGATCTGGGGTGTGCTGATGGTTATCGGTGCCTCCACCGGTTCCCGTGACATGCTGAATCCGCTGAAAAAGCTCAGCGCGGGCGGTGCAGGTTCAGGCGTATCGGCCCAGGATCACCTGGCTTTTGATCGCATCAAGACCGTTGACGATTTTAAGCGTGAACTGACAGCCGCAAATTCACGTGGACAATATGTCATGCTCGATTTTTATGCCGACTGGTGTGTCTATTGCATACAAATGGAAGAACGTACTTTCCCCGACAGTGGCGTCCAGCAGGCATTGTCCGGTGCCCACCTGCTACAGGCCGATGTCACCGCCAATGACGAGGCCGATCAGGCCCTGCTCAAGCATTTTGGCCTGATTGCACCACCCGCCATTCTATTCTTCACACCGGAAGGCGATGAGCGGAAGAACTACCGGGTTGTCGGTTTTCAGGGCCCCGTCGAATTCAAGGCTCATTTGGATGAAGTCTTGACGCGGCTATAGCGAACTACCGCCATGAAAACATCACACAAGACAGCACTGCTCTATGGTGTTGTTGCCCTGATATCCATGGTCGCGGGAGTGCTGGCTGCACAATGGCTGCAAGGCGATAAAGACACCCCGATACAGACAGAGCGGCAGGTCGGCATACCCGAAATCAGACCCGACTTCAGCTTAAACAGTCTTGAAGGCGACAGACGCAGCCTGAGCGAATGGGACGGCAACATTATCCTGCTCAACTTCTGGGCAACCTGGTGCCCTCCCTGCCGCAAGGAAATGCCGGATTTTATTGAACTGCGCGAACAACTCGAAGGCAAGCCGTTTGAAATTATCGGTGTAGCCATTGATCAGGCCGAACCCGTACAGGATTTTGTTGACGAAATCGGCGTGGAATACCCGATTCTGCTTGCTGAACTGGAAGGGCTGACCATCATGCGGGAATACGGCAACCAACTGACAACCCTGCCCTATACCGTTGTCATTGACCGGGATCAGAAGATCATCAAAACCTTCCGCACCGAGGTCACCAAAGAAGATGTGCTTAAAATCATACAGCCGTTGCTTTCTGACTCGGTGGTTATGGTGCGTTGAAGAGCAGTGACGGGATTCTAAATAAGCCCCGCTTGTCAGGTAGTAGGAAGGCGCTGCCGGGGTGGTGTTTGCTGTGAAACAGTATCTAACGCTAATCCAGGTTTAAGTAGTTTTCTTCGGTCCTGAGAGAGTAGTTCAATTACCGTAAGTGCTCTTGAGTCAGGTTCAAAAAGGGAGATTTCATCTTCTTGTTTTCCAGAATTCAGGCAACATAAAATATTTTGATAAAACAAAAAGCATGGTTAAATCAATAGTATCAATATATTTTAATGCTGAAAAGAGCTAAAATAATTATAGCGAAAAGCCGTATCATTTATCCGCATTTTGTGATAGATTAGGATGTCTATTAATAGTTAGGTGCTCTAGTCACGAATGATTGTTTACTACTTTACATCAGCGAAATATGGCATTGATAATTTAAAGAATAGGCACCTGAAAGTGTCTAATTTCTCCAATGTTAATGACCCATTTGAGCTCCTTGGGATTGAGCTGCGAGATAAAGACGTGAGAAAGGCAGTAACTTTTGATAAGTCAAAAATATCAAAAAAGTACGGTTTGCTGTGCTTTAGCGAAGACAAATATAACCCTGTTCAATGGGCACATTATGCTGATAATCATAAAGGAGTTTGTTTAGGGTTTGAAATCCCAGAAAAGAAACTACGGAAGGTTAAGTATGTCGCAGAACGCCTTGCTCGTGAGACATTGGATCAACCAGACTGTAATGAAAAACTGCTTACTACAAAATTTAACCACTGGAGCTATGAGCAAGAGCGACGGTTAATAATAGATCTAAACAGCAACTCAATAAATGGTGGTGGATTGCGCTTTGAGGACTTCAATGAAGACATGGCTCTGAAAGAGGTTTATATAGGTTGTAAGTCGGAATTAGAGTTCAGCAACATTTCTTCTTTCTATAAAAGCGGCGATAAAAGCGGCGATAAAAGCGTGATAACAAAAATCACCAGGCCATCTTTTCGAGATTTTCGTATTGTTTGGGATCAGAGCAAAAAAAGTGAACGCACCTAACAAATCAGCCCAGTTCGACGCGCTAACGTGCGCGGCTGGCTTCAGTCGTTATGCGTAGTCCTCGAATCCAACTATGAGTGAGCACGAAAAATTAGACTATGCTGAGTTTCCGGCAACGGATTTATCCGCTACCAAGGAGTTCTTCATCAAAGCATTTGGGTGGTCCTTCGAAGACTTCGGCCCCGAATACGCCGCTTTTTCCGGGCAAGGCTTAGATGGCGGCTTCTTCAAGTCCGATCAGGCATCGCTAACCAGTCGAGGTGCAGCATTACTTGTGTTTTATAGCCAGGATTTGGCATCAACGCTATCCAAGGTCGAGGCAGCTGGGGGCGTAATTGTTGAGCCTATTTTTTCCTTCCCCGGAGGCCATCGATTCCACTTTACCGAGCCAAGTGGCAATGAATTCGCCGTCTGGTCTGATACCCACGCATAACAAGGCAAGCAAGAAGGACGCAGCAAAGCTGCGCCTCTTCTTGCGGCGTTGGCCTCAATGGAACCAAAGATGACTATAACTGAAAAAGAAAATTTATTGTTTGGCGAATGGTGTAAGAATCGAGAAGGGTTTGTCTCAGACGGCCTTGTTGATGAAGCGAGTTATCTGAATAGCGATCTAAAGGTCATGTTTGTTTTGAAAGAAGTGAATGATCCTGGTGGAGGAAACTGGGATCTTCGAGAGTTTGTCCGTGAGCAGGGAGGGCGTCCACAAACATGGGATAACATCACAAGATGGGTCAAGGGCATCAGGAATCTACCATCAGAATTAAAATGGAACGAGTTATCTGAGATTACCGAGACGATGCGACGCGATATTCTGAGGTCCATCTGTGCAATAAACCTTAAAAAATCTCCAGGTGGGCATACGACAGATAATCAGTCCTTATGGAAAGTCTCAAGTAATGACAAAGATTTTGTTCGCAAACAGTTTTCTTTATATAAAGCAGATATTGTTATTGGATGTGGTAGTGTAACGACAGACTTATTATACAGTCTTGTTGACTTCGGTACTGATCCTATTTGGATGATGACAACGCGAGGCATTTGGTACCACGAGTACCTTCCAAGAAAGTTTGTTGTTTCATATGCTCATCCAGCAGCAAGGGTGGCCGATTGTTTGCTCTATTATGGCTTAATAGATGCCTTAAGAGAGATTATGCGATGAGAGGCCAACAATTTGCTGCATGGGAGCGCAAAAAGTGCGCCCCCCGTGAGCAATGCGTTAGCTCTACCTAGGAACCTCATGGTGATAATCGAAGCCCTCGAAATTCTTACCCCAGCTTTATCGGCTTTGGTTGGTGGGTTGTTCGTGGTGCTCGGAGGTTCACTTGGCGAACGCAGAGCAAGCCTGAACAAGAATCGAGAATTTGTTCGGGAAAAGATCCAAGAGATTTACAGCCTCACCATTGAGGCCGAAGAGTGGGTCCAGCAAGAGACCGTCAATATCAGCCATTTCATTGAAACGGGTACGACAGCAGAACTCGACCATTGGAAGTCTAAGAGCAAACAAATTCGAATGCTTCTGAGCTTGTATTTCGATCAATCGGAAAAACTGTGCGAGGAGCTAACAAAGTTCGAAAGGATCTTCTTTGAAGGAATGCAGCTCGCCTATCAAAACCCTGCTGAGTTCAAAGGCCCGGAAAAGCAGAAGCCGATAATGGATTCCTCTGTTTTGTACTTTTCCAGCCTAGTGAATATACGCGACTATCTTGAATCCGAGATGTCGCGGATTACGAGGTTGAGCTAACAATGCGCTCCAGCGGACACCGAACACTGCGCAGCTTTTCGGGCATGCCTTCGGCATTGTTGCCCAAAAAGCCACTCCGTGTCCGGCGCCGCTGAGTTTGGTCGTTAGGGCAAAAAAGAACAGCACGGTGGTGCAATATGACAATGAGTAAAGATGATATTCACGCAAAAATTGATGAGTACCACCTCATGGTTGAAGAGGTGCTTGGCGGTATGGATATGATGATCTCGCGATTAGAGTCACGAGTTCAGTTCCTTGAAGAAACATTGGGTATCAACAACAAAAACGAACAAAAAAATCGGAGTAATCGTATTGAATCACTAAGCAATGAATTAAAGGCTCTCAAATCAGAGGTTACAGAAGGGCTAAACTTGGCGTTTAGAAAGATATCTGAGAAATCATGACTAAAGAAAGCAAACTAAGTTACCTGAGAGAAAAATACCCAAGTGGGAACAATGGCGAATCACTTTTTGCGTTCCGTGACGCCTTCAAACGTTACGTCGTGTCTAAGAAACAATCGCTAATTGATTTGACAGTGGTGGCAGCAAGTATTTCACCGCAAGTATTTAGCGATACCGCAGACATTGATCCATTGCTAGAGCTAGCGATTCATGAAACAAATCCAAATTTCGAGCCATCAAGAATATTTGACTTCACCGATGAAGAAATGACAGGGATACTAAATTCCGCAAAGGGAAAATACTTCGAATATTTAGTAACAGATAGGCTTAATGCGGGTAAGCAGGTTGGAGATGTGATTTTGCCTGAGGGATATGAAGCTGTGATGGCTGATAGCATAAATCAACCTGGGTGGGATCTAAAAATACTAGATGCACAGGGGAATGTGTCAGATTATCTGCAACTTAAAGCCACAAATAGCATTGGGTATATTCGGGACACACTGGAAAAATATCCCGATATAGAAATTCTCGCAACTGACGAAATTGCGGATAGAGCTAATGGCCTAGTGCTGGACTCGGATATCACGGAGGAGAGTTTAAACGAACAAATATCAACAGCTATTGATGCTCTCGATCCATCTCTGGCCGATGATTTCCTCAGTGCTTTTAATCCACTTCTGCCGCTTGTATTTATTGTTGCAACAGAAGGCTATCGTGTATCAGTTGGCAAATACAGCTTGAATGAGGCAATCGAAAGTACAAGGTATCGTGCGGAACGTTCAATGGTAGCAACTGGAATAGGGGCAGTTGTATACGCTATTGGGGGTGGTTGGCTTGCGCTGCCCGCATCATTTATAAGTGGGTCAGTTTATAACCACTATCGAGAGTTATCCTTGTCAGCATATAGTTTCTCGGAATCAACAAGTCGATTAAAAAAATATAGATTGCATCAGCAGCAACGCATTTTTGATGAGGGTGGTTATGGGTTGGCTTTCTGACTTAGTAGGTGCAGTAGTTACTGTAACAGCAGCAGTAATTGATGTTGCTGAAAAAGCAAAGATTGAAATAGTATATGCGGCTTCAAAGGCGTGGAACAACTATCAAGAAAAGAAATCACGAGAAAGATTGTCGCGGATAAAAGAACAAGCACGAGATGAACTAATAGAAGTAAATGACGAACTGCTATCTATTCTTCATCGGAGAGGTGGATTATCAGGAGTTGAAAAACGGAGGGCGGAATTACTATATGAGCGCCGAGATGAGTTAAAAAATAAAATTGCTGGTGTAGATGAAGTATCGGTTGCTAGAGAGATTAATGAATCTCCTGATGCGTTTGAAAAGTTCATTGTAAACAATGATCGTGCGCATATTCTGCAAGGACAGGTAGGTGTTTCCGTTTTTGGGAAACAATGTCCAAACTGCGGACGTGACATGCTAATTCAATGGCGGAGATCAGTGGACACAGCAAAAGTATCTGACTTTTTCTGGGGGTGCTCTGGATGGTATGACACTCTCCCCAATGGACAAAGAGCTTGCTCCACGACTATGAGAATATCTGAATCAGATATGAATATATTTGCAAGAACGGATACCCCGGAATATCAAGTGAATAACGAGGAACTCACGGAACTGGTCATGCTGCCAGGTCCTAGTTCAATAGTAACTGAGCGTATGAATGATGTTATATCCGATCAAAGGGCGCAGCATAGAGGTGCAGAGGATTATAGATGTCCGACACACGGTGAAGAACTTGTGCTAAGGAAGAAAAATCAAGCGACATCTTTGTTGGATCAGTATTTCTTGGGCTGCCCACGTTGGAAGCCAAATAATCAGGGCTGTGGATACATGGTAAAGCTAAAATCTGCAGCACAATTGTCAACACTCCTAAAAAAGGAAACAGGGGCAGGGGTTCTATGAGGGATGGTAAATTATGCCCTAACAAAGGGCTCACCGGCAGCCAAAAGCTACGCGGCTTTCCGCTACGCTTCAAGCCGCTCCACTTTTGGCTGCCGGTGAGCCCAAGCGTTAGGCAACACCGAAACTAAGGAGCAGATATGAAAGTTCACTATTTGGAAATTATTTCGCATGACGTTGATGCAGTGTGCAAGTCATACGAAATAGCCAACTCTGTTAGTTTTAACGAACCAGATGAGTTTCTCGGTGGAGCGAGAACATGCGCCTTAGCCGATGGTTCAATCGTCGGTGTAAGAGGGCCACTACGGGATACTGAGGAGCCTGTGGTTCGGCCGTATTGGCTAGTTGACGACATTGAGAAAGCCGTAGCGAAGGTAGAGGCAGAGGGAGCACAAATAGCCGTACCTCCGATAGAAATTCCAGGGAAAGGGAAATTTGCAATTTATATTCTTGGATCTAACGATCATGGACTCTGGCAACTATGAGTTCTGTATCGCCTAACAAGTACATGCAGTCGGACAGCCAAACCGCTGCGTGCTTTGTCTGCCGCAAATGCGGGCGTTAGGCGTTGCATTCGCCCCGATGTCTAACTATTCGCTGTAACTGGGCGTTGGAGAAAATTGGT
Source organism: Gammaproteobacteria bacterium (assembly GCA_022825085.1). Classification (GTDB taxonomy): domain Bacteria; phylum Pseudomonadota; class Gammaproteobacteria; order JAJDYQ01; family JAJDYQ01; genus JAJDYQ01. The sequence goes on along the minus strand of JAJDYQ010000066.1, from coordinate 650 downwards.
TATGAAAATAAAAACTATGGTTACTGTAGGACTTTTGTCGTCTTGTTTCGTTGTGCCTTCATTGGCTTAGAATTATGACGACGATGATAACAAAAAATATGAAAGTTCCTTTGGAAATAAATATCAGTATGATCTCAGTAATCCATCAGACAGGGTTAAATATGAAATTGATCCAGCAGCACAATTAAGAGATAGGTTGGATGTAAATCCTGCTCGCAAATTAGAAAGAGGCTTGGGTCAATATGGAGGTGGTATTTATAGAAATTAAATTTGTCAGAGCAAAGTTGATGCCAGGGCAAAGTTGAAACTTTATATCATTCAAACATGTTAGAATTGACTCATGTCTGAGGAAAAACAAATTGAGCAAGAAATTGGTTGATACAAAGTCGTATTTGGGTAGCGTTCATAATTTTGTGTCATTGACTTAAACTGATATGAACTGATTTGATTAAGGAGATGATATATGAAAACCCATATTGGCTTTGATATGGAAGCGGCTATCAAGGATTTGCGCGAAGGCAAAGACCTCGGTGGCAAGGATGGCATTTTTACCCCGCTCATCAAGCAACTAACCGAGGCAGCCATACAGGCCGAGCTGGAAGAACATCTGGCAGCCGAGGCGGCTCCGAACCGTAAAAACGGCAGCAGCA
>JAJDYQ010000055.1 GCA_022825085.1 Gammaproteobacteria bacterium | reverse complement strand
TTATTGTGATTGAGGCATCAAATATAACATCAACTGGAGGAGATATTGTATTCAATGGGCGCTTGTCGAGTGAAGAGGGGGAAGATAATGCCTTGAATCTGGATGCAGAGAATGGTGGCAATATTTCCTTTTATGGGGATATTGGTTCTGATTTCAGTACAGCTACAGTTGAAGCATCCCACCTTGGTGAATTGACCATAACAGGTGAACAGGCCAGCACCAATGTTATTATTGATTCGAATAACATAAGTATCGCCGGACTGGATATTGATGCTACCAATATATTTATTGGTAATAGCGGTGCAGGTGGTTTAACAACTATTAATCTGAATAATGGCAGTGGGGTGGTCATGGACTTTTCAGGTACGCCGAACGTATCCCTGACGGGTAATGTATCCATAATATCAGATGATGGTGATATAAGCTTTGGAAATGCGGCAAATAGCCTGAATGGTAATTTTGATCTTACGATTAATACCGATCAAAGTATAAGTCTGGGTAATGTCGGCAACTCTGTCTTACTAGACGATCTTTTGATACGGGGATCAGGTGTCGTAAATTTATATGATTCAATAAGAGCTAATGGTTCAGGTGGAATTGATTTATCTTCTGTTTCAGAAGTAATTCTTCATGATGATATTACAATTAATGCTACCGGATCCGGCAGTATTACCTTGGCAAATTTATTCAATACTAATGGTAATAGCCTGACGCTCGATGGTGATGTCGTGCTGGCAGATGATATAGAATTTAATATGGATGATGGAGTCCTAACATTTGGTACTGAAATCGGAGATACGCTTTCAGTCTCTAATAATTTAACTGTCACGGCTGCTGAGGTAGATTTTCGCGGCGGAGAAAATAGTGTATTGCCGGGAGGAGACAATATTATTCTTCGGCAGCATAATGTTGATACGCCGCTGAATATTGGCGGGGGTATTGACTCGACTGCTGATGTGCTGGAGATATCGGATATTGATCTGGCGGCACTTGGGCAGAGTGCTAATGGTTCATCAAGAGGATGGAGTAATCTGATACTTGGTCATGGTGATAGTGTGGTCGGTGGTCACTTCAGAAGTACTGATTATGTATTTAATGATCCAGTGACTATTGTTCAGCAGAATACGGTAACTATTTTGCAGCAGGGTAATATATTTGATCATACGGAAAATGGATTTGAGCGGCGAGATAATAATGCGACCCTAACTCCAACAGAGTTTACCTCTGATGGCAATGTGACCATTGATCTCCGCGGCAGTCAGCTTAATTGGCAGATTGATGCGAACATATCTGGTCACCTGACTATCAATAGTAATGCAGCGGCTACAGTCAGTTTTGGTAGTGAAGATTCAGATGTTGGATCAGATATTAGTGCTGTATCTTTTATACGTTTGGGTGGTGGCCGGGTTCAGGTTAATCAGGATACGATACTGTCTGCTGACGATATCGATTTTCCAGCAAGTGTCGTTGGTTCCGGTGGTGCCGGTCTGGCAATACTGCCGGGGTCTTCCGGAATTGATATGTCGATTAATGGCGATGTCGATTTTAATATTGATAGTGATTCATTTACTGATCTGGGGCGGCTTTTTATTGGCGGTGTAATACTTGATGCAGATGGTAATTTTGTTTCGTCTGATTATCGTGCTTACTCTGAGGATGGTACCAGCTCCGCAAATGCTACTGCAAGTTTACTAAGGTTATATGATGTTAGTGATATTGACAGGTTGAATATTGCAGAGTCAGTCGATATTGCTGGTGATATTGCGTTTGCAAATACTGATCTTGCTATTATTTCCAGCGGCGACATTACGGTCAATACGATTACCGCTGCCTCCGGTTCGGTGACATTGTTATCTCAGGAGGGCAGTATATATAACCAGCCTGGCAGAGATTTGGATACCATTAGCGCAGATGCGTTATATCTGGTTGCACAAGAGGAAATTGGTACGATTTCATCGGCAATACAGGTTTCCGTATCGAGTGGCATGACCGGAGTTCAGTTTGCGGTCGGTACGGCCCCTGAAATTTTTGTCAATAATCTGGTGGGTGGTGTGGCTTCAGCGACGCAGTCTGAGGGTGCAATTGTTCTGGCTGAATTACTGGAGATAGAGTACAATACTCAGGCGACGGCATTAAATACGGCTTCATTGTTCGCATCCGCTCAGATCAGGTCCGATCTTGAGGGCGTTGGATTCATTGATATAAGTCTGTTTGATGAAGATATCGAGCTATTCGGTCGAGTAGAGCCCGGTGTATCATTGCCGGAGACACAAAGCGATGACTATCTGCCTCCTGATGTTCTTGATGACATAGATGTCGATGATACGGGAACCACCGATGCTATCGATGCCGATGCTTTTGAAACTGATATTATCGAACCGGATGTTATCGATCTGGATCTGATTGATTTGGACCTCATTGAGCCTGAGGTCGTTGAGCCGGAAGCTGTTGAGCCTGAGGTCGTTGAGCCGGAAGCCGTTGAGCCTGAGGTTATTGAGCCGGAAGCGGTTGAACCGGAGGTCGTTGAGCCGGAAGCCGCTGAACCGAAGGCCATTGATAAGGCCCCCGATGAAGAATATGTCCCGGATGAAGAGTTGCCGGAACTGGATGAGAGTGGTTGCCCACCAGGATTCAAACGCACGGGAGAAGGTGCTTGTGTGCTGGATTTTGGATATGAGGTCATTACAGATGATTCTTATCTGTTGGCGTTGAGTTCTCCTAGGCCCAGAAGTCTTATCTATAGAGCGATGGCTGATGATAATTGGAGTGTTGAGTTAAGTTTTTATAAGGCCCGGGAACAGGAGTGACATCGGAAAACAATAACCCCCAGTATTATAAAAAGGTCGTTGCCCTGAGTAATAAAGGACATGCGGACTGGAAGCTCAAGGCGGCTGATGATTATTCGTTCACAGCAGGATCAAATGCTGTTCTTGTGACGGCTATAGAGCTTTCATTGGTCGCCTGTGAGTATCCCGTTGTATTTGTCGAGAAATCTGGAGAATTTAAGCCGATAGCGGTACTGGGATTGAAGTCGAACCAGAACCTGTTTTTGCGTGAAGATAACTCATGGAAGGCAAGGTACATACCAGCATATATTAGGCGATACCCCTTCATACTTTCTGGGGATACGTCGGCCACTGATGATCAGAATATGACTTACACGGTCTGCATTGATGAGAGCTATATCGGATTTAATAAGGATTCGGGGGAAAGCCTTTTTAATGCGGATGGCGAATACTCTGCCTATCTGGAGCGTGCCATTAATTTTCTCAAAGATTTTCAATCTCAGGGGCAGGTGACGGATAGGTTTTGTAAAAAACTCAAAAAGCTGGATATTCTGGAACCTATGCAGGCTAATATTGCGTCCAGGTCTCATAAAGACTTTTCTCTTTCCGGATTTTGGACTGTCAGCAATGACAAGCTAAAAAGTAAAAAGCCATTAGAGCTGGCGGAGTTGATTAAATCCGATGAGATGGCCTTTATTTATGCACATCTGGCATCTCTATCAAGATTTCAGTCTCTTGCCAGCCACCTTGATTAGCTCTTCCCACATAAGAAACAGCGACATCATGGCGGGGTGCTGCCGGATAAGGAATGATGGTTTTTCTGGAATAACCTGCGTTTTATCAGTGGTTCGAAGGCATCTACAAGCACGATAGACTGCCAGACCAGTATGTGCCCCTTGTGATTGCCTGCTGTTCGACGTTAGAATACTGGGCAGGCTTTATGAATACTCTCTGTATTATTGAAATCCAAGATACTTTAGAACATGGCTCAACGAAACATCAAATGCGCGATCATGTTTGCTGATGTTGCCGGTAGTACCCGGTTATATGAAGAAGTGGGAGACGATAAAGCCCGTAAAATGATAGCTCACACCATTAAGACAATGACAGGGCTGACTCACAAAATGAAAGGACGTGTTATCAAAGAGATTGGCGATGAGATTATGTGCGTATTTGTCAATGCTGATTCGTCCGTTAAAGCAGCATATGAGATACAGGAAGTCGTATCTAGTGACTTTACCTTTGGGCGACCGTTATCTATTCGTATTGGAGGGCACTTTGGTCCTGCCATTCTGGAAGATGGCGGTGATATATTTGGAGATGCTGTAAATATTGCTGCTCGTATGGCAGGTATAGCAAAAGCCGGTCAGATTATCATCAGTGAAAATACTGTGGTACGTTTGAATGATGAGCTCCGGTCCCATGTGCGTGAGTTTGACAGGGCGCCTGTAAAAGGCAAAAAAGAACCAATTATTGTTTACGAAGTTGTTTGGCAGCAGGAAGATGTGACAAGTATAGCTGTTCTTGATCCGGGTATGTTCGCCGGAAAACAGGCTGGCAGGATAAAATTACGTTGGCGCGACCGGCAGATTGAACTTGATGGCAATAGCGGAGTACTTGTTATTGGCCGTGGAAATGAAGCTGATTTTGTTGTTGATGACAAATTTGCTTCAAGAATGCATGTGCGTATTGAGTTACGCCGAGGGAAATTCGTTATTATCGACCAAAGCACGAATGGCACCTATGTGCAGGCTGGAGATGATCCAGAAGTCTACCTGAAGCGCGAAGAGCTTCCCCTGCTTGGTACCGGCTGTATTGGCCTTGGGCACAGTGTTGTTTCTGCTGAGGATACGGAACTTATACGCTATATGGTTGAGTAGTCAGTTTGGGTGAGAGAAAGCCGCATGAAGAAAGTCTTGGCATTATTCATATTTGATGATGTTGAGGTAATGGATTTTGCGGGTCCATTTGAAGTCTTCTCTGTAGCTAATGAATTAAATAACCATGATCTATTCGATATAAAAATCATTTCAGTCAACTCAACGCCTGTAAGAGCTAAAAATGGTCTGTTTGTCAATCCAGATTGCTCAATAAATGAAATTTCAAAAGCAGATATCGTAATAATTCCAGGTGGAGACGGGACACGTCCATTGCTGAAGCACAAGGAAGTAATAAACTGGATAAAAAAATATCTTCAAATGCTGAGGTTGTTGCATCAGTTTGTTCAGGCGCTTTGCTTCTTGCGCAAGCAGGCTTGCTGAGTGGCCTGAAGGCAACTACTCACCATCAAGTACTCGAGACGCTCCGCGACATGGCCGAAAATATCCAGGTGGTTGATAATATTCGCTTCATCGATAATGGCAAGATCATCACATCTGCGGGTATCAGTGCAGGTATCGATATGAGCTTCTATATTGTTGAAAGGTTTTATGGTCAATCGACGGCAGAAGCTACAGCAAGGTATATGGAATATAGCAGGTTCATAAAATGACAAGTATTTGCAGTCAACTATACTAAAGCACAGATTATGCTGTTTTATAAATACTCATGTCGCTTATATAAGCACTACATCCTGGTCGAAGAATCTTTGGGGTCAGGTGAAACGTGATTGGCATTAATAAAACAAGTTGTTGCAGGAGTTTTCAATGCTCTCATGCGGTGGGCTACACCCTGCTGCCCGCTGGTTCTGCCTGACTTTTCATCGTGTGCGGGATAATCAGTATCTATTTTCGACCGGGTGCTATGAATTTCATTCCAGGCCTGAAATCGAATTTTTCCTCCAGATCCAATTCCCGAATCAGCTGATCAACTGCTCCTTGACCGTGTTCATTCATCACTTCGGCTAGTACCAGACGTGCGGCCTGACGGTTATACCCGCTGCCCATGGTAATGTGAGTTTGCAGTAATTCAGATGCCTTGCTAAGTGTCATAGTAGTTTCCTCTTAAGCGTTTTTCTGTCAAAACCTGCTGATAGATTTCCAGTTCGCGGTATGGAGCAAACAGGTATATCAGCGCGAAAGGTTGCTATGTGGTACACATTGTGGAAGAAGAGCACACTGATTTTATTCATGTTGTCACCATCAAAACCTTTATGGCATGGCTGCTGAAAGATTGGCCTCCTTCATGCAGGGACGATTTTTCCAGATTATCAATGTCGGGTTTACCATTTGAACTCCTCTAGTTTCCGGGGCACGGCTATATTTTTCAGTCGTACATATTTGGGCAGACCGTTTTTATGATAGGGAGGGTAATCCTCGCCACGAATCAGAGGCTCCATGTAGGTGCGGCAGCGTTGTGTGATGCCAAAGCCATCTTTGGAGATGAAGCTGGCAGGCATCATCTTCTCAATATTGGCAACGCGGGACAATCGGGCCGAACCAACGGTCCATTTGTAAGGCTTGTTGGATGTGCGCTTAATCGTTGGCATGATGGAATTTTTGCCGGCCAAAGCAAACTCGACAGCAGCTTTGCCCATGGCATAGGCCTGATTTACATCTGTCTCGGAGGCAATATGGCGTGCTGCTCGTTGTAGATAGTCTGCTACTGCCCAGTGGAATTTGTATCCCAGGGCGTCATGAATCATATTGGCAACTACTGGCGCCGCACCGCCCAACTGGGCATGACCGAAGGCATCACGGCTACCCTGCTCTGCCAGAAAACGACCATCCGGCCATCGGGCACCTTCAGAAACAACCACGGAGCAGTAGCCGTATTTTTTCACTTTGTCTTTAACTGCCTTCAGGAACTTTCTTTGACTGAACTTTACTTCCGGAAACAGAACAATAATCGGAATGTCATTATTTTCATCGGCAGCCATAGCGCCGGCTGCGGCAATCCAGCCAGCATGACGGCCCATAACCTCGAAGACGAAGATCTTTGTCGAAGTGGCGCACATGGAGGCGACATCGTAACTGGCTTCCAGAGTAGAGATAGCGATGTATTTGGCTACCGACCCGAAACCGGGGCAGTTATCAGTAACAGGCAGATCATTATCCACTGTTTTCGGTATATGAATTGCCTGGATTGGATAGCCCATATTTCGGGATAGCCGGGAAACTTTCAGGCATGTGTCGGCAGAGTCGCCGCCACCATTGTAAAAAAAATACCCGATGTTGTGCGCCTCAAAGACATCGATCAGTCGCTCATATTCACGTTTATTGTCTTCCAGGCTTTTCAGCTTGAAGCGGCAGGAGCCGAAGCCGCCGGAAGGGGTGTGGCGAAGTGATGCGATGGTACGCGCAGACTCCTTGCCGGTGTCTATCAGATCTTCGGTCAATGCGCCAATGATGCCGTTACGGCCCGCATAGACCTTACTGATTTTATCCCTGTTTTTGCGGGCAGTTTCAATGACGCCGCAGGCAGAGGCATTAATTACGGCGGTGACTCCGCCGGACTGTGCGTAAAACGCATTCTTTTTGCTGCTGGTAGCCATTACAAATACTCCGTGGTAGTGATTGAAAATTATTTTGACTGTTCGGGTGGGAAGTTACCGATGCGCTGGCTGTGGTGGTCAGCCTGAGTTTGCAGTAATGCAACAATGCAGTCGGCAATATCCGGATAGTCATTAACGCCTGTGCCGTATTCGTCAATGACTCTGTAAAAAAACTGGGGGCGATAGGAATGTTGGCCCTGTTTGATGATAACGAACTGGCAGCCATCTTCTTTCCACAACATGACCGGGCACAGGGTCATATCGGTCGAATGGGGGTTGAGCCGCACCTCGGCATCGCCAAGCATGATTTCAATTTCCTTGCCGAATCGTTCATTAGCTGTTTTCTGCACGGTTTCCAGTTCGAAATCGGTAAAGTCAGGTATTTTTTTTGCCATCTTGATTATGTTTGAAAGGTTCTGTTTCTCTGTGTGAGAAGCAAGGATACATTAAAAAAATCATGGCTGCACGGCATGTGTTTTAATGCACTTGCAGAAAAATGTATGCTCAGAAATAACTTCGGATAATATATCGCCATGACACTTAAGCAGGACCATTCCTTGCTACTGGCTTTTTTGCAAATATGTCTTTTCAGACAAGGGCCGCAAATTCTGCCTGCTTCCGGGTTTCTGCTAGGGCTATTGGTAGTATTGAATGCTATTACCGGAGTAGCAGGACTACTCGCCGAGTTCCCGCTTCCTGCGGCGATACTGATTACTATCGCTCATGTCAGTATCGGTCTGGGGCTGGCCTATCTGATATTGCTGGTATCAATGAAAGTCTCAAGGGCGCTACAGACATTGACAGCCTTATCTGGCACCGGGGCTATTCTGAACGTTATTTCAATGCTGCTTATCTGGCTTTTGCCGGAAGAAGGGCAGCAGCAAAATATTATCTCCATGCTGTTAATCGGGGTATTGTTTTGGAGTATTTTCATTATTGGTGGGATCTTTCGTCATGCACTTTCCATCAGTCTGGCAATGGGAGTACTGACCTCCATTGGTTATGTCTTTACGCTCATTGTGGTTCTTTCACCCTTGGTAGTGTAGCCAGTCATGCATATTCATATATTGGGAATTTGTGGTACCTTCATGGGGGGTATTGCATTATTGGCCCGGCAGGCAGGTCATACAGTCAGCGGCTCAGATATAAATGTTTATCCGCCGATGAGCACCCAGCTGGAAATGCAGGGAATCGACCTGATGGAAGGCTACTCGGCCGATCATCTCAGGCATCATCCTGATATGGTTGTGGTTGGCAATGCCTTGTCGCGTGGTAACTCGGCCGTCGAATATATGCTTGAAAAAGGCCTGCGTTATATATCTGGTCCCCAATGGCTTGCCGAGCATTTTTTACAAGATCGATGGGTGCTGGCAGTGGCTGGTACTCATGGAAAAACGACCACCGGCAGCCTGCTTGCCTGGATACTGGAATATGCGCGACTTAGTCCGGGCTTTTTGATTGGCGGAGTGCCGAAAAATTTTGATATCTCCGCACGAGTGGGGGAAGCTCCTTTTTTTGTGATAGAAGCTGATGAATATGACACGGCTTTTTTCGATAAGCGATCAAAGTTTGTGCATTATCACCCTCAGACCCTTGTTATGAATAACCTTGAGTTTGACCATGCAGATATATTTGATGATATTCGGGATATTCAGCGGCAATTTCATCATTTGGTTAGAACTGTACCCGGCAGTGGTATGATTATCTACAATGAGGATGCTGCAACACTGAGTGAAGTTATAGATATGGGATGCTGGACGCCGACCGAGAGATTCTCATCAATGTCTGGTACAGAGTGGGGGGTGCAGACCCATAAGGATAATGACGGCGTGTTTGACATTATATTGAATGGCGAGCGGATTGGTGATACCAAACTCACTTTGCCGGGGATACATAATCAATTAAATGCTATTGCGGCTATCGCGGCTGCAAGGCATGCCGGGGTACCCACCGATGTGTCATTGCAGGCCGTCAGGTTATTTAAGGGCGTGAAACGCCGAATGGAATTGCGTGGTGAAGTGAATGGTATCCGTGTTTATGATGATTTTGCTCACCATCCGACGGCCATTCGATTAACCTTGCAAGGACTGCGGCATCAGATTGGTAAGCGGCGTATTCTGGCGGTGCTTGAACCGCGCTCAAATACCATGCGCATGGGAGTTCACCGGGAGCATCTGGTATCATCGCTGGACATGGCTGACAAGGTATATCTCTACCAGCCGCCTGAAGCTGGATGGAGCACTGAAGAAGTTGCCATACAAATTGGGGAGTCTGCAACAAGCCATAATAATATTGACAGTATGGTTCATGCGATTAGAACCGAGGCAGTCGAGGGAGACCATATTTTGATAATGAGTAATGGTAGTTTCGGGAATGTGCATGAAAAACTGATAGAGGCGATGCTTTGATCAGCAACTTGAAAGGTGTACTGCAGAATATGTTTGCGGAAGTCAGCATTGATGACGAAGGACATTCGTTAAGGCTGGCCTGTGCAGTTTTAATGTTTGAAGTGCTGCGTGCGGATATGCATGCCGACGAATCTGAGATGAGCACGATATGCCGGCACATTATGCAGGCCTTTTCTCTGGGAGAGCATGAAACGAAACAATTAATGGACAAGGCGTTACAGGAATCCATAGATGCCGTTTCACTACATGGTGTCGTGCGCACCATCAATAATGAATATCGGCCTCGGGAAAAGCGGGATTTGATTCGTATGCTATGGGATGTAGCCTATGCAGATGGCCAGCTGAATCCGCATGAAGAGCATACGATCAGAAAGTTGGCAGACTGGTTGTATGTGCCACATCGAGATTTTATTCAGACCAAGCATGAGGCAATAGAAAATTGACCTCGTCTTATGCAGACTTCTTCTTTTGTAATCTGCTGCTCTGGAGTCGGTTGTAAGTCAGGAGCAATGAAAAGCCCGGCGATGCCGGGCCTGATAAGCATGAAATTCGGGGGATACGGACTTATGCCATATCTTTCAGGCCTTTCAGAGGCGATACCTTGACAATATTGCGCGCTGGCTTCGCCTTGAAGATCGTCTCTTCGCGGGTAAAAGGATTGATACCTTTGCGTGCCTTGGTGGCCGGCTTGCGAACGATCCTGATCTTCATTAGTCCCGGGATGGTGAAGTCACCCGGTCCAGAACGTTTGTTCAGGTTCTTCTTGATCAGGGTGTTCAGAGTGATGAATACGGCGTCAACATCTTTTTTGGTCAAGCCGGTTTCTTCTGCAATAAAAGAATGAATTTGTGATTTGGTAGGTGCTTTTTTAACGCTAGCGGCCTTTTTTTTCGCGGGCATAGTAATGTTCTCCTTGGTGAATGAAGGTTCTGTTTGGGACTACTTAAAAATCTCAGCATAACCGAAGACTAAGCCGGGCGCAAGTAAAAAGTAGTTCTGATGGCGCATTCTGGCTGGATTTTCGTAGAGACTAATGAAAATATTTTTTTGTGGCTGCTGCGGCATCGAAGCAGGGTCATGTCCGGTATTTCCCTTAAACAGGAATACGCCCGGCGAGATCCCTTAGTGGGGGAATAAGCAGTAATTTGAAGAAAAACAGTCCGATGAGCGCCAGCATGGGACTCAGGTCTATGCCACTCATTGGGGGTATCAGTCTTCGTGCTGGTCTCATGACCGGTCGGGTTAATTGGACCAGTGTCTGAATGATGGGACTGTATTGATAAGGAGACGACAGCCAGCTAAAGACGGCAAGGATAATGATGGAAAAAATAAAAATATTAAACATATGATTGATGATCTCGATGGCGCTGAACATGAGTAGTGCGGCCGGTAAAAATTTTGCTCCGACAATCAGCGTGATCAGCGTAAAGGAGACATACTGTACGACAAGCATCAGAATAATTGATGAGATGTCTATTCTGCCCCTTGCTGGAACTATGCGCCTTAATATCCTGAGTGGGGGATTGGTTATTTCGACAATGAGCTGGGATATTGGATTGTAGAAATCCACGCTGAATAGTTGAAATAAAAAGCGCAGTAATACTACCGTCACATACAGCCCAAAGATGGTTTCGACCAGAAATACCAAGGGATCATTTAAATACTGGCCCAAGATTTATGTCCCTAACTCTTCAGATAGTTGTTCTGACCGTTTGGCTGCTGCATTGACGGCTTCTTGGATGAGTCCGGGCAGGTCACCATCCATAAGTATCTTTATTGCCTGCTCGGTGGTGCCGCCGGGAGAGGTAACCTGGCGTCTGAGCTCGGCAGGTTCTTCTTCGGCGAGATCGGCCATGCCGGAGGCACCGCATGCGGTTTGTACAGCCAGACGCCGGGCCATATCCGGCGGCAGTCCACGTGATGTGGCGGCCTCTATCAGTGATTCAATAAAAAAGAAAAAATAGGCAGGCCCGCTTCCGCTGATAGCTGTTACTGTATCAATGTCTCTCTCGGTCGTTAGCCATATGGTTTGGCCGGTAGTCTGCATGATTTGTTCGGCAATATTTCTCTGAGTATCATTGCATTCGGAGTTTGCGAACATTGCGCTTATTCCCTGACCTATCAGTGCAGGTGTATTCGGCATGGTTCGTATTACAGGTGGTTTGCATTGTAGCCAGCGTTGAATAGACTCAATGCGTATGCCGGCGGCGATTGAAATGACAAGAGGGTGCGCTCCCTTTATAGGTTCTGAAAGTTCCTGACATACCTGTTTAAGTATTTGTGGCTTGACTGCCAGCACCAATACATCTGAGCATAGGGCGACCTCCCGGTTATTGGTGGTGACCGCTATCCCAAGCGATTTTTTTCGTGCCTCCGCCTGAGGATCGGCAGCGGTAATCCGGTCATTTTGATAGCCGGCTCGAAGCATTCCGCTGATCAGGCTGCTGGCCATATTGCCGGCACCAATAAACCCTATTCTGGTTTCAGTCATATCTTACTGTTTTTTCTGTCTTTGCCCAAATATGGCCGTGCCAATGCGAACCATGGTTGTACCTTCTGCAATAGCGGCCTGCATATCGCTGGTCATGCCCATGGACAGTGTATCAAGTAAATAGCCTTGATTCCGGAGCCGGTCGTAGGCTTGCGCCAGCTTTGCAAAAGCCTTTCTTTGCTTCTCAAAGTCCTTTTCGGGGGCAGGGATCCCCATAATACCTCTGAGTTTTAGATTGGGTAAGTCCGATACCAGCTCTGCAAGGTCCTCCAACTCATGTAGAGCGATGCCTGACTTGGTGTTCTCTCCGCTGATATTAATCTGGATGCAGACATTTAATGGAGGCTGGCCGTGGCGGTGTTCATTTAATCGTCTGGCATGTCTGGCTGTGCCAAGGCTTTGAGTCCATGCAAAATGCGAGGCGATTTTTCTGGTTTTATTACTCTGGATCGGGCCAATATAGTGCCATTCAATATCCGATTCGGAGAGAAGCTGGATTTTTTCGATGGCTTCGTCGATATAACTCTCGCCGAATAGGCGTTGCCCGGCTGTATAGGCTGCCCTGATGGCCTGTACGGAGAAGGTTTTACTGACGGCAAGTAGCTGAATATCATCGGCTGCCTTCTGATACAGGCTGGCTGTAGAGCTTATTTTTCGTTTTATTCGGTGAATGTTATCCCCAATATTGACGTCTGTGGTGGTCATGGTCTATCGATTAGGCGGTCAGAATATTGCATATTTCGGTATAATAGGCTTCCAGAGCTTTACTGGAATATCGTCTTTCAAGGGAATCGGTCAAGTCAGGGCCTAATTATGCTGGCCTCAGTCTGTTATTGGGTTTATTATCTCTAAGTAATGCTTACTGGACTGACTGGTCTCAATTCATTATTGGGTTTATCATATTTACCTGTTAATCAGGGCTTCTAAACAACCTTTAGGGTAACACAAAGAGGAAAGCGTAGTGGATATTGGCGAGTTGCTCGCGTTCAGCGTCAAAAATGGTGCCTCGGATCTTCATCTGTCATCAGGGTTGCCCCCTATGATCCGTGTCGATGGTGATGTGAGGCGTATTAACGTGCCTGAGATGGATCACAAGATGGTCCATGACATGGTTTATGATATTATGAATGACAAGCAGCGCAAGGATTACGAGGAGTTCTATGAATGTGACTTCTCCTTTGAAATTCCGAATTTGGCCCGTTTTCGTGTTAATGCCTTTAACCAGAATCGTGGAGCAGGTGCAGTTTTTCGGACCATCCCTTCGGAAATTCTTACACTTGAGCAACTGGATGCCCCCAAAAAGTTTGCCGAGCTGGCAATGCTGCCGCGAGGCGTATGTTGCGTCACGGGGCCTACGGGCTCAGGCAAGTCAACTACTCTGGCTGCGATGCTGAACCACCGTAATGAAAGTGAATTCGGTCATATCCTGACAATCGAAGATCCTATCGAATTTGTGCACCAGAGTAAGCGATGTCTGATTAATCAGCGTGAAGTACATCGGGATACCCTGGGATTCAATGAAGCATTACGTTCGGCTCTGCGCGAAGACCCTGATGTTATTCTGGTTGGGGAAATGCGCGATCTGGAGACAATTCGCCTCGCATTGTCAGCTGCGGAAACAGGTCACATGGTGTTCGGAACCCTGCATACGAGTTCGGCGGCCAAGACTATTGATCGTATTGTTGACGTGTTTCCAGCGGAGGAAAAGGATATGATTCGGGCTATGCTTTCAGAATCGCTGAAGGCGGTTATCGCGCAGACACTGTTAAAGAAGAAAGGTGGTGGGCGCGTGGCTGCTCATGAAATTATGATTGGCACCCCCGCGATTCGTAACCTTATCCGTGAGAATAAAATTGCGCAGATGTTCACGGCGATTCAGACCGGACAGCAGTTTGGTATGCAGACTCTGGATCAGAATCTTCAGACTCTGGTGAAAAAGGGTGTAGTCGAAAAACTGGTGGCGAGAGAAAAGGCGGCCAATCCAGATGGTTTTCTATAAGCTGTGTTAGTGATTTGCATGCCTTAATCAGAGTGGCCCTGATTAAATCGGGGTCTCCTGTAATGCAGAGCTGTATTGCTGAAATGGCTGAAAGCAAATGATTGATTTTTAAAGAGAAATAAAAGACATTTCTGTTAGGTCCAACATGGTTCTATTCAGAATTTCCAATTAAATTTTTTAGGGTTATAAGTAATGGAAAGAGATCAGGCAATTAAATTTGTACTCGACCTGCTGAATACAATGATCGCCAAGGACGGGTCCGATATGTTTGTGACCGTTGGATTTCCGCCGGCTATCAAGATTCATGGGAAGGTAACGGCTGTGACCAAAACCGCGCTTAAGCCTGAAGATACCAAGGCGATGGTCTATGCCGTGATGCGTGATAAGCAACTGAAGGAATTTGAGGCGACTAACGAATGTAACTTTGCCATCTCTCCGCCTGGCATTGGTCGCTTTCGGGCAAACGCCTTTGTGCAACAAGGTAATATGGGCATGATCCTTCGTACTATCACCACGGAAGTGCCCACCATGGATCAGCTTAAACTGCCTGAAGTGCTGAAGGATGTGGCTATGACCAAGCGTGGTCTGGCGATCATGGTTGGTGGAACAGGTTCCGGTAAATCGACCTCTCTGGCGGCTATCATCAACCATCGTAATGAGAATGAGCGTGGCCATATTATTACTTTGGAAGACCCAATCGAATATGTGCATCCGCACAAGAAGAGTATAGTTACACAGAGGGAAATTGGCCTGGATGCTGAAACCTGGGGAGTGGCCCTGAAGAACACTCTGCGTCAGGCTCCAGATGTCATTCTTATGGGAGAGATTCGTGATGCCGAGAGTATGGAGCATGCCATTGCCTTTGCTGAGACCGGTCACCTCTGCATGGCGACACTACACGCTAACTCCGCTAATCAGGCGATTGATCGAATTATCAACTTCTTCTCGGAAGAGCGTAAAGCCCAGTTATTGATGGATCTTTCATTAAATCTCAAGGCGGTAGTATCACAGCGATTACTGCCTACAGTGGATGGCAAGGGGCGGGTTGCTGCGATTGAAATCATGCTGAACTCGCCGTTGATTGCGGATTTGATTCTGAAAGGTGAGATTCATGGGATTAAGGAAATTATGAAAAAATCCCGTGAGTTAGGCATGGTAACTTTCGATGACGCACTGTTTGATTTATACGAGGCCGGCAAAATTGACTACGACAATGCCATTAAAAATGCAGACTCGGCTAATGAACTACGGCTTAAAATCAAATTGCAGGGCAAGGCATCCAAGAGTAAGAACAAGCTGGATGGGCTGGATCATCTTACCCTTGAAGATGAGGAAGAGTCCGTATAGGCGTGATAATTCGGCACTCGGCCGACTATCCACGCCTGTAAAGGAATACTTATGGACCTTACGCCCTATCTTAAACTCATGGTTCAGAAGGGGGCTTCCGACCTTTTTCTTACGGTTAACTCGCGGATCAATATAAAACTTGAGGGGCAGGTTGTTGCGGTCGGAAGAACCGTATTGACAACTGATATGACCCGCGAGGCTGCCTATAACATTATGAATGATGAGCAGATTAGACGCTTTGAAGACCATATGGAAAGCGACTTTGCGATTGCATTAGCTGATAGTGGTGCCCGTTTTCGTGTCAATGTCTTCAGGCAGAGAGGGCATATAGGCCTTGTCCTGCGTTTGATTCCCTCAAAAATTCCGACAGCTGATGATCTCCGATTGCCATCGATACTGCTTGATCTGATACTGGAAAAGCGCGGCCTGATTCTTATGGTCGGGGCGGCAGGTTCCGGTAAATCAACAACGCTGGCAGCAATGATTGATCATCGAAATAGAAATTCTGCCGGTCATATCCTCACTATTGAAGATCCGGTCGAATTTTCTCATCCGAATCGGAAATCGATTGTTAATCAGCGTGAAGTCGGGATGGATACCCACAGCTACAGCAATGCACTGAAAGCCAGCTTGCGTGAAGCACCTGATGTTATTCTCATTGGCGAAATCAGAGACCGTGAGGTCATGGAAGCAGTCATGGAGCTTTGCAATACCGGTCACCTGGTGGTATCGACCCTGCATTCCAATAATGCCAATCAGGCTTTGGAGCGAGTAATTAATATGTTCCCTCAAAATCTCCACAAACAATTGTTTATGGATTTGTCATTAAATCTGGTTGCCATTATTTCACAACGACTGGTCATGGGAGTGCATAAAAAGCGTTGTGCAGCTGTCGAAATACTGGTTAATACTCCCCATATTGCTGAACTGATAATGAGAGGTGACATTCATGAAATCAAGGAAATCATGGAAGGTAGTGGTGCCAAGGGCATGGTCACATTTGACAGCGCACTTTATAATCTATACAAGGAAAACCAGATATCGATGGATGAAGCCTTGGATAATGCGGACTCCAAGACAAATCTGGAAGCCAAAATTAATTTTGGCGAATAATATCGAGAGATGATGATGTCGGAGCAGGGCATTCCATACTATGTCGTTTATGTTGGCCTGATTGCAGGAGAGACGCGCTTTGGTTCACAGAAGGTACTTAGTCCGGTTGAGTTCGATAATGAAGAGATCGTCCGTGAAGTTGCCAAGCAGATAAAAGAGCAGAAACATCTTAAAGAAGTTACGGTGATTAACTGGAAGCGACTGAGAGTATAGAGAAGGGCATGCTGAATGCCTGCCGGGCATGGCGAAAACCGGTTACGGTCGCCGCAGACAGAATAATATACGCATAAACAATTGACACAGCACCTGTTGCCGTATGAAAATCAGTATTGTTATTGACAGGGGAAGCCTGTCGGGTTTCTGACCGAATACAACAGCCATTCAATGTAATGAGGTTATTTCCTGTTGTAGTGAATGGGTATAGTGGCAGGTTTCCTTTAAGACGGCAAAGGCCTGCTACTATCTGATTCGGTGTTATTTATATTTTATAACCAACCAAAGGAGAAAAAGATGAAGATGTTTCAGTGGCTGGCTGCGGTTCTCGGGTTGACCTTGTCCCAGATAACCATGGCGGCCCCGGATATCTACGGCGGCGTAGGTCTTGCTCACTCCAAGTATGATACAAAGGGCGAGGGAAGTATACTCTCGTCCCCGGCCAGTGCTGAGCTTGCTTACTCTGCCCTGAACCCCAAAGCCATGCTGGGCTTCAAGTCTGATGGCCCCGGCTTTTTTGAGAAGCTTGCTTTTGAGCTTCAATACATGACCATTGGCGGCGACTCTGAAGTGGAACTAACAGAAAGAGTAGTTGGAGCTTCTCCGAGCAGTGGTGATGCCGATACCGATGGCTACAGTTTTGGTATTGCTGGTGTTTATTACTTCAGTAACAAATTTTTTGCCAAACTGGGCCTGCATAAATGGAAAATGAATGTTGAGGGTATTACTGCGAACGGTACTGGTATTTCCATTGAAGATAAAGATAACGCGGTGTTTTATGGGCTGGGTTATCAGACCAGCCTGCTGGATACCGATGCCATAGTTCGCCTCGAGTACGAAGGGTTGAGAATTGATCCAGAGGGTTGGAGTGGTAGCTGGGATAGTGGTACTATCCACAATTTTGGGGTAAGCATTGTTGTTGGTCTGTAGAGGGCCGGTCAAAGCTACAGTCGGTACCTCGCGGCCGACCTCTGCGGTGGCAATGTTTAAATCTTTAGTCTCTGTACTTCTTCGTCTCCCAGCAAATGCTGCTGGAGTATATCTTCCAGATCTTCCTCGTCAACGTAGGTGTACCAGACGCCCTGCGGGTAAATCACCATCACCGGTCCCTGCTCGCAGCGGTCCAGGCAGCCGGCCGTATTGACTCGGATGCCGCCTTTGCCGGTCAGCCCCAGCTCCTTGCAGCGTGCCTTCAGATAGGCTCGTTTGCTGGATGCGTCGTGATGTTCGCAGCACTCCTGCCCGTCTTTACGGCAATTTGTACAAAAAAATACGTGATATTTGTAGTACATTATATGTATGTCGGGATGATGTATTTCCGAACAACCTGCTCAACCGGTAACAGATTGTGCGCACAATTTACTTATTCTGCAATCTATTATGAAGCTACCTGAATTACTGTCACCTGCCGGCACGCTGAAAAATATGCGTTATGCCTTTGCCTATGGTGCCGACGCGGTTTATGCTGGCCTGCCACGTTATAGCTTGCGTGTGCGTGAAAACAATTTTCTGCCGGAAAACCTGCGTATCGGTATCCGGGAGGCACATGAGCAGGGTAAGCAGATATTTGTGGCTGCCAATATTATGCCGCATGGTTCCAAGTTGAAGACATTTCTCGACGATATTGAACCAGTTATCGAAATGGGACCTGATGCCCTTATCATGGCAGACCCTGGTTTGATCATGCTGGTCAGAGAAAAATGGCCGGATATGCCTGTCCATCTCTCAGTCCAGGCCAATACAGTTAATGCAGCCGGAGTGAAGTTCTGGCAATCCGTTGGTCTGAGCCGGGTCATACTATCGAGGGAATTGTCACTCAAGGAAATTGCCGACATTCGGGATGCTTGCCCGGATATGGAGATCGAAGTCTTTGTGCATGGTGCCCTTTGCATGGCCTATTCCGGTCGGTGCCTGCTATCCGGTTACTTCAATCACCGTGATGCCAATCAGGGCACCTGTACCAATGCCTGCCGCTGGCAGTACCGGGTCGGTTCGGATTCACAGGCTGATCGCACTATTGATATATCGGAAATCAACAGATTGGCGGATGGCGTGTCCATGGCAGGAGAAACGAGGCGCCATCCTCTGGCGGACGAAGTATATTATTTAGAAGAGCAAAATCGTCCCGGCGAATTCATGCCGATCTTCGAAGATGAGCATGGTACCTACATCATGAACTCCAGGGACCTGCGTGCTGTGGAACATGTTCACCGGTTGGCACAGATAGGTGTTGACTGTTTGAAGATAGAAGGCCGTACCAAGTCTTACTATTACACTGCGCGCACCACTCAGGTTTATCGGCGGGCCATTGATGATGTCGCAGCCGGTCGGTCATTCGACCCCGCCCTGATGGCGGAACTGGAAAGCCTCGCACAGCGTGGTTACACCGATGGTTTCCTTGAGCGGCATGAATCACAAGAGCTGCAAAATTACCGTCAAGGCGCATCAAAGGCAACCCGCTCCCTGTTTGTGGCTGATGTCATACACTACCATATCGATTCGGGTGAGGCCGATCTGGAGATCAAAAACAGGATCACAGTCGGTGATGAACTGGAGCTCATCACCCCGCAGGGTAACGAAAGATTCACAGTGGAGGCCATGCAGACACTGGCAGGTGAGTCGATTGATGTGGCACCGGGCAGTGGATGGCAGGTTCGTATTAAACTTCCCCGACCGGTCGGTGATATGGCCATGCTGGTGCGTATGTTCGAACCTGCCGAGGTTAAGGCCGCTTTGGAACTACAGTAGAGACAAGCTATGCCACACATCGATCATCTGATTATTACCCTTGATAATGCGGTGCGTACCTTACATGGGATCCACCATCACGGGCGTCCTGATCCGGCTGCTGGTATTAGCCAGGCCGAACTATCGGATAGCGAGCGTCGTCATGCTGCCGGCCTGATGCGCGTTGACCACACAGGCGAGATCTGTGCACAGGCTCTTTACCATGGACAGGCTTTTGCTGCGAAAGACAATCATATACGCCGGTACATGCTGCACGCCGCCGCCGAAGAGGCGGATCACCTGAACTGGTGCAAGCGGCGTCTTGATGAACTGGAAAGCCATACCAGCATGCTGAATCCACTGTGGTACGCTGGTTCCTTTGTTATTGGTGCTGCTGCCGGAGCAGCCGGGAATGGTTGGAATCTGGGATTTGTTGTGGAAACCGAGCGTCAGGTGAAGTCCCATCTGGATAAACATCTGCAAGAACTACCGCGGCAGGATGAGCGCAGCCGGGTGATACTGCAAAAAATCAGAGAGGAAGAAGTCCAGCATGCTGATAATGCCATACATGCGGGTGGCAAGCCTCTGCCGGAGACGATTAAAAGAGCCATGAAGCTGATATCCGGAGTTATGACGACAACGGCCTACCGGATTTAATCCCTAATCCCGGCCAGACAAAGGCCATCAGAACGCTGTCCCGTCCGAATCAGGCAATGCAGTTCAGTTCTCCAGTCTGGCGCGTAGTATCCTGTTGACCTGCTGCGGATCGGCCTTGCCTTGTGAAGCCTTCATGACCTGCCCCACAAAATAACCCAGCACTTTTTTTTGCCCGGCCCGATATTGCTCAACCTGTTTAGGGTTGCCTGCCAGTATATTATCAACCATGCTCTCGAGTGCTCCGGTATCGGTAATTTGTCGGAGTCCTTTCGCCTCAATAATCGAGTCGGCATCCTCTTTACTGGTCAACATTTGCTCAAAAATCTGTTTTGCGATTTTGCCCGAGATAGTATTGTCAGCAATACGCTTGATGATACCGCCCAGCCTTTTTGCATCGATGGGGCTTTGGCTGATGTCGAGTTTTTCCCTGTTCAGGGCGCTGATCAATTCGACGATGACCCAATTGGCACTTAACCGGGCCTGTCTGGTCTCGGCCAGCACCTCCTCATAATACTTGGCCATTTCCTTGCTGCCGGTCAGCATAGTGGCATCATACCGGCTCAGTCCAAGCTCCTGCATAAAGCGGCGGCGTTTTTCATTCGGTAATTCGGGCATGGTGTGCCGCACGGCTTCTATATAATCATCATCAATGATAACCGGTAGCAAATCCGGATCGGGAAAATAGCGATAATCATTGGCATCTTCCTTGGAACGCATGGATCGGGTTTCGTCCTTATCGCTGTCATACAGGCGCGTTTCCTGAATGACCTCACTGCCGTTTTCCAGAATATCGATCTGCCGCCCCACCTCATGATTGATGGCACGCTCCATAAAGCGAAACGAGTTCAGGTTTTTAATTTCGGTACGTGTGCCGAACTGAACCTGTCCCTTTGGACGCACGGAAACATTTGCATCACATCGAAAGGAACCTTCCTGCATATTGCCATCGGATATCTCCAGATAGCGAACCAGAGTGTGTATGGCCCTCATATAGGCCGAGGCCTCCTCGGCTGAACGCATATCCGGTTCGGAAACGATTTCCAACAGTGGCGTACCCGCCCGGTTTAGATCAATACCGGACATGCTCCTGAATTCCTCATGCAGAGACTTTCCGGCATCCTCTTCCAGATGTGCGCGGGTAATGCCAATGATCTTGCTCTCCTCTCCATTATTCAGACTAATTTCCAGCTTGCCTCTGCCAACGATGGGCAGATAAAGCTGGGATATCTGGTATCCCTTGGGCAAGTCGGGATAGAAATAATTTTTCCGGTCAAATACCGAGCGCTTGCTGATTTCTGCGTGAATACCCAGGCCAAACTTTACTGCCTTGCGAAAGACGGCCTCATTGGCTACGGGCAAAACACCAGGTAGCCCCAGGTCAACTGCACAGGCCTGTGTATTGGGTTCGGTGCCATAGGCTGTGGAGGCACCGGAAAATATCTTGCTTCGAGTGGAGAGACGGACATGGATCTCCAGGCCGATCACGGTTTCCCATTGCATTATGAATCTCCCGGCTGAATCTGTTCGGGAATTTGGCGATGCCAGTCAGTATCCTGCTGATACTGATGGGCGACATTCAGCAAGCGCGCTTCATCAAACATATTGCCGATGAGATGTAATCCGATCGGAAGCCCCTGACTAAAGCCGCAAGGTATTGATATGCCGGGCAGGCCAGCCAGATTGACGGCAATGGTATAGATATCAGATAGATACATCCTGATTGGGTCATCGGTTTTATCTTTCAGTTTAAAGGCGGTTTCTGGAGTTGTTGGGCCGGCAATCACATCAATATCGCTAAATGCCCGTCTGAAGTCCTCCGCGATAACGCGGCGCACTTTCTGCGCTTTAAGGTAATAGGCGTCGTAAAAGCCGGCTGATAAAGTATAGGTGCCTATCATAATACGGCGTTTCACCTCACGGCTAAAAGCCTCACCCCGTGAGCGGGCATACATATCCGCCAGATCTTTCGGATGCTCGCAACGATAACCAAACCGGACACCGTCCATGCGCGACAGATTTGAAGAACACTCGGCTGAAGCAACCACATAATAAGCAGCAACCGCTGCTTTCTTCATATTGGGCAGGGTAATTTCTTTAACAGACGCCCCTCGCGCTTCCAATTGTTTAATTGCCGCATTGACCTGTGTGGCGATACTGTCATCCAGTTCTTCGTCAAAGGACTCTTTTGGAATGCCGATCCTCAGCCCGCTGATATCGTCGTCCAGTGTCGCGCTATAGTCGGGAACAGGGTGATCGATACTGGTAGAGTCACGGTGATCAGGTCCGGCCATGACATTCAGCATCAGGGCCGCATCCCGTGCATCAGTGGTAAGGGTACCGGCTTGATCCAGGCTGGAGGCAAAAGCAACCATGCCGTAGCGCGAAACCCGGCCATAGGTTGGTTTCAGGCCGGTTACACCGCATAGAGCCGCGGGTTGACGGATAGAACCGCCGGTGTCGCTGCCGGTTGCAGCGGGTGCAAGCCGTGCGGCCACGGCGGCTGCGGAACCGCCAGAGGAACCGCCGGGCACCCGTTCGATATCCCAGGGGTTTCTTACCGGACCATAATAACTGTTCTCATTGGAGGAGCCCATAGCGAACTCATCCATATTGGTCTTGCCCAGCATCACGGCACCGGCTCCATGCAGTTTTGCCACAACTGTTGCGTCGTATGGTGCGATAAAATTATCCAGCATTCTTGAACCGCAGGAAGTGCGTATGCCATCGGTACAAAAAATATCCTTATGCAGCAGCGGGATACCTGTTAGCGGGTTGGTGTCACCGGCAGCAATATGTTGATCAGCCTCATTCGCGGCCGCAAGAGCCTGCTCCTGAGTGGTCGTAATAATGGCATTCAGAATTTTGTTTGAAGAAGCAATACGTCTCAGGAAATACTGCGTCAACTCCACTGCAGAGTACTTCTTGTCCCGCAGATCTTTCGATAAACCGGCTATTGTTTCACTGTATTGCTCGGTCATTCAATCACCTTTGGTACCAGATACAAGCCGGACTCCGCCATAGGAGCGAGCTTCTGAAATTTCTCCCGCTGGTTCTGTTCTGTTACCTCATCGGTGCGCAAACGCTGCACTGCGTCGGCCGGATGCGCCATCGGTATGATATCGCGGATATTAACCTCATCCAGCTGTTCTACCAGATCAAATACCCGCGACAGCTCTGTCGTATAGAGGGGGATATCGGCCTCATCTATCTGTAGCCGAGCAAGCCGGGCGATGTTACGAACATCTTCGTCATTCAAAACCAATTTGGATTTCCTCGATAAATCACAGTAAAGAACTGTGCGAACGGTACCATAGTTTAATACTTCTGGCAGGGTAATGGATGCAAAAAGGCAGGTGGTGTTAGTTGCTTCCGATATGAGCAGGCTGTTAAGATATGCAGCTTGACCAATTCGGGGTGCTAACAGAATGTTTAACGCGATCAAGGGACTTTTCTCCAATGATCTCTCCATTGATCTGGGGACAGCCAATACCTTAATCTACTCTCAGGGACAGGGAATTGTTCTTGATGAACCTTCTGTTGTTGCTATCCGTGAAGACTCTGCTGCACGGCGCGGAGGCAAAACCATAGAGGCAGTCGGATTGGATGCCAAGCGCATGCTGGGCCGTACACCGGGGCATATTACTGCGATACGCCCACTGAAGGATGGTGTCATTGCAGACTTCACCTACAACGAAGTCATGCTGAAACATTTTATACGCAAGGTCCATGAAACCCGTATGTTTCAGCCCAGCCCGCGTGTGCTCGTATGTGTGCCATACGGTTCGACCCAGGTGGAACGTCGTGCCATCAAGGAATCGGCTACCGGTGCGGGTGCGCGTCAGGTTTATCTCATCGATGAGCCCATGGCAGCGGCTATTGGTGCCGGGATGCCTGTCGATCAGGCGCGTGGTTCAATGGTTCTGGACATTGGTGGTGGTACTTCAGAAGTTGCTGTGATCTCGCTGAATGGTATCGTCTATGCGGCCTCTGTCAGAATCGGCGGCGACCGTTTTGATGAATCGATTAAAGACTATGTACGTCGTAACTACGGCACCCTGATTGGTGAGGCGACAGCGGAACGTATCAAGTGTGAAATCGGTTCGGCCTATCCGGGTGAGGAAATGAAGGAAATTCAGGTTAAGGGCAGGAACCTTTCCGAGGGTATTCCGCGGGCATTTACCCTGAACAGCAACGAGATTCTGGAAGCCCTGCAGGAACCACTTTTCGGGATCGTCGGGGCAGTCAAGACAGCTTTGGAGCAGACGCCGCCAGACCTGTGTGCTGATGTCGCCGAACGTGGCATTGTCCTTACCGGTGGTGGGGCTTTACTGCGCGATCTGGATCGTCTGCTGATGGAGGAAACCGGCCTGCCGGTTATTGTTGCGGAAGACCCTCTGACCTGTGTTGCGCGCGGTGGTGGGCGCATTCTGGAAGTGATCGATCAGGAAGGTGCCGGAATCTTTGCACTGGATCAAAACTAGCATCAGATTGGCGGTCGTCAGGTGGTGACCGGCCTTTTCATGGCAGAATCCCGCATGAGCAAGTTAATAAAGGGAAACAACCATTAACCCGATTTTTCTCAAGGGGCCATCCAGTTTTACACGTCTGGTCGCAGGCGTCATTCTGTCAATGGCCCTGATGA
Organism: Gammaproteobacteria bacterium; assembly: GCA_022825085.1. GTDB lineage: Bacteria > Pseudomonadota > Gammaproteobacteria > JAJDYQ01 > JAJDYQ01 > JAJDYQ01. The sequence goes on along the minus strand of JAJDYQ010000055.1, from coordinate 17,572 downwards.
CACTGGATCATCGTTTTGCGCAACTGGAGAAATTACGCAGTGATATCGCTTTGGTATTGTCCCCCATACAATATACTGTTGACTTGCCGTTGAAGGGATTTCGATGGATCAGTGATAACTTCACCTCCTATAAAACACTTCTGCAGGAAAACAAAAAATTCAGGAAGGAAGTGGTAGAGCTGCGTGCCCGCAGTATCAAATACACGGCGCTTGAAGCAGAAAACATGCGACTCAGGCAACTACTGGATTCACCGGTCCGGTTAGCTGACCGGGTGCTGGTTGCCGAAGTGCTGCATGTTGAAGCGGATCTTCTGAAAAGGCAGATTGTGATTAACAAGGGCACAGCAGACCAGACTTTCATCGGCCAGACTATTATCAACGCCTATGGGATTGTTGGTCAGATTATCCATACCAGCCGCTATGCCTCGACGGTCATGCTCATTACAAGCCCCGACCACTCTATTCCGGTACAGATTGAACGCAACGGTATCCAGTCCATTGCGGTTGGCAGTCAGGAAGATTATCAGCTCAGGCTGCCTTATCTGACGACTAATGCTGATGTCAGAGTTGGGGATCGCCTGATTGCTTCGGGGCTGGGCAGCAGATTTCCCTATGGTTATCCGGTAGCCGAAATCAGCCGGGTAGAGCAGGATGATGCGGCGTCGTTTTCCAATGTCTATGCCACACCGACTGCAAACCTTGACCGGCATCGGGAAGTACTGCTGGTCTGGCCCGCATCCGATGAACAGGCAAGAGATAAAGATACCGAAGTGTCACCGGATTCCGTACAGGAGCTGCAACAATGATTCAGGAACAGGCCAATGCGTCTCATGTGATACTCATCACCTTTGCGATTGCCCTGATGCTTACAGTCCTGCCACTGCCGGAAGTCGTTGCCGATTATCGGCCGGACTGGGTGGCACTGGTATTATTATACTGGGTTATGGCATTACCCCAGCGTATTGGTGTCAGCATTGCCTGGATACTGGGTGTTTCTCTGGATGTATTGAAAGGGACGCTACTCGGACAACATGCCTTGGCCCTGGTAGTGATTGTCTTTATCGTGCAGCACCTGCACCTTCGTCTCAGAATGTATCCTTTCCGGCAACAATCAGTCGTTATCGGCTTCACCCTGATCATTTATCAGGCATTGTTGCTGTGGATATACGATATGACCTCTACGGTCAGCATTACCTGGTCATACTGGCTGCCTTCTTTGACAGGTGCCTTGCTCTGGCCCTGGCTGTTACTGGTATTACGGGGTATCCGCAGGCGTTACAACGTCAGGTAGCTGCCATGCCTCTTGGAGACCGGATAAAGGATTATCGAGGCGAGAGCCATTTACTTCACATGCGGATGACTCAAGCAGTTGTTCTTGTTGTCATCCTGCTGATGATACTGGTTGGCAGGCTGGTGTATCTACAGATTATTCACCATGACGTTTATGCAACCCTGTCCAAGGAAAACCGTGTCAAGCTGATTGCTACCCCGCCCATCCGTGGCCTGATATTCGACCGTAATGGGGTACTGCTGGCCGAAAGTCAGCCTTCCTACAGTCTGGAAATCACCCCCGAACGTGTTACAGATATAGACAAAACGCTGCACGATATAGCCAGCCTTATTGAGATCAGCGATAGCGACCGTGCCCGTTTTTTCAAGCTGAAAAAACGTCGCTCTTCCTTTGAGGGTATTCCATTGCGTTTAAAAATGACGAGTGAGGAAGTTGCCAGAATTGCCGTTAATCAGCACCTTATGCCGGGTATTGATATTGTGGCCCGCCTGATTCGCCATTACCCTCAAAAAGAACATGCGTCCCATGTCATTGGTTATGTCGGACACATCAGTGAGCAGGAACTTGGTCAGTTGGACGAATCTGACTATCGTGGTACCGACTACATTGGCAAATCCGGTATTGAAAAACATTACGAAGATATACTGCACGGCAGTGTCGGGATGCAACAAGTTGAAATTAATGCCCAGGGGAGGGTATTGAGGAAGCTCGAAAGCGTTGCTGCCCAGCCTGGCAAGAACCTGTACCTGACCCTGGACTCGAACCTGCAACGTATTGCTGAACAGGCACTGGGAGAGGAAAGCGGTGCAGTTGTTGCACTCATTCCGAAAACCGGGGAAGTTCTGGTTTTTGTCAGTCAGCCGAGCTACAACCCCAACCTGTTCGTGCATGGTATTGATCATGAAAGCTACAGAGCCTACAACGAAAATGAAAGCCGTCCACTCTACAATCGAGCCTTGCATGGTCGTTACCCGCCGGGTTCCACCATAAAGCCCTTTGTCGCTCTGGCGGGGCTTGAAACCGGCGTGGTCGAACACGATCACAGCGTTAATTGCCCTGGCTATTACAGACTGCCCGGTGATAACCATAGATATCGCTGCTGGAAGGAGCGTGGTCATGGTAAGGTCGATGTGAACAAGTCAATTTCCGAATCCTGTGATGTATTTTATTACCAGTTGGCGAGGGCGTTAAAAATTGACCGCCTGCATGATTACATGACACTGTTCGGGTTTGGTGAAAAAACCGGTGTTGATCTGCTTGATGTGAGCAATGAACCGTCCGGTCTGTTTCCGTCGCGGGACTGGAAACGTCGGACACACGGGCAATCATGGTATCCTGGTGAGACCCTGATTACCGGCATCGGTCAGGGTTTTACTTTGGTGACTCCCTTGCAGCTTGCATCTGCAACGGCGACACTGGCAAACCGTGGTGTCAGAGTTCGTCCCAGACTTGTTCAGGAAATTGAAGATATACACAGTGGCGAAAAAAACCGTATCTGGCCGCAGCAGATCAATGAAATACCCAAGGTTGAGCAAGAGCACTGGGATCAGATCATACAGGCCATGCAGGATGTGGTTCACTCACCGACTGGCACCGCACGTCGTTTAAGCAAAGACATTCCCTATACCATCGCCGGTAAAACCGGCACGGCGCAAGTCATCGGTATCAAACAGGATGAAAAATACGACGAAACCAAAATCGCCAAAAAATATCATGACCATGGTTTATTTGTGGCTTTTGCCCCGGTTGAAGAACCGGAAATCGCGGTTGCTGTTATTGTAGAAAACGGTGGTAGTGGCAGCTCATCTGCTGCGCCGGTGGCAGGCAAGATCATCAAGGCATGGCTGGCACCGGATACTGAACCGGGTGAACCTGCCTTTCAGGCTGCAATCTCCACGGCAGAATAATCATGGTCGCACTACTGCACAAGCTGCACCTTGATGGCATATTACTGGCGGGTATTACCGCACTCTGTGTGTTGAGCCTCATCGTTCTGTATAGTGCCGGCGGTCAGCAAACCGACATTCTTATCAAACAATCCATAAGGCTGTTTTCCGGGCTAATCGTCATGTTTATTATAGCCCAGCTTTCGCCACAACTGCTCAGAGTCTGGACACCCTGGATTTATGCGGTTGGCCTGGCCCTGCTGATTGGAGTAATCTTCTACGGTACTCAGGCCAAGGGTGCGCAACGCTGGTTGGATATATTTGGTTTATTTCGTTTTCAGCCTTCCGAGATAATGAAGCTGGCCCTGCCTCTCATGCTGGCCAGATTTTTCTCGGAATACGAACTCCCGCCAGGCTGGCCCCGATTGATATTTGCCGTGATTCTCATTGGTGTACCCTTTACCCTGATTATTCGACAGCCTGACCTGGGTACAGCGCTGTTGATCGCCGCCTCCGGTTTTTTCGTGATTTTTCTGGCGGGAATACGCTGGAAAATGCTGATTGGCTTACTGATTCTCGGTATCGCCAGCCTGCCTGCCGCCTGGTATTTTCTGCTGCATGAATACCAGAAACGCCGTGTTATAACGCTGCTTGATCCTGAAAGTGACCCGCTCAATGCCGGATGGCACAGCATACAGGCAAAAATTGCCATTGGTTCCGGTGGTGCCTACGGCAAGGGCTGGCTGAATGGTACTCAGTCACAACTGGAATTTCTGCCTGAGCGACATACAGACTTTATCTTTGCTGTTATTGGCGAGGAATTTGGTTTCATGGGACTGGTTATTCTTCTGAGTGTCTATCTGTTACTGACAGGGAGGGGACTATATATTGCTGCGCACGGTCAGGACAGCTTCTCAAAAATGCTGGCAGGCAGCTTATGCCTGACCTTTTTTATTTATGCCTTTGTCAATATCGGCATGGTCAGTGGCATACTACCCATTGTTGGATTGCCTTTGCCGCTTATCAGCTATGGAGGAACATCCATCATCACATTATTAGCTGGTTTCGGTATAATCATGTCCATACAAACGCATAAGAAAATATTCCGACATGAAGATTTTTGAGGATCGAATGCTGACACGTCTTACATTTGCTTTACTGCTTGCCTTTCTTACCGCAGGGCAGGTTGCTGCTGAATACGAATCCCGTGACGATGTGAAACAATTCATGGATATGATGTACAGCAAACATCAATTCGACAAACTGCAACTAACAGACTGGTTCGGCAAGGCAAAGAAACAGACCCGGACACTTGAAGCGATTGCAAAGCCGGCCGAGAGCCTGCCTTGGCACAAATATCGACAGATATTTCTTACCGACAAACGAACCAGACAAGGCATTGAATTCATGCAAGAGCACTGGCGAACCCTGCAGCGAGCCGAGCAGGAATATGGTGTTCCGCCTGAAATCATCACAGCGATCATCGGCGTTGAAACATTTTACGGCGCATACAAGGGCAAATATCCCGCCTTCGATACACTGGTGACACTGGGTTTCGACTATCCCAGGCGGGGCGAATTTTTCCGTAGTGAACTGGAAAACTATCTGCTGCTGGTCAGAGAAGAAGGGTTTGACCCTTTCGAACTGAAAGGCTCCTACGCCGGCGCGATGGGCAAACCACAGTTCATATCCAGCAGCTACCGCCACTATGCGATTGACTTTGATGGTGATGACAAACGAGACCTGCTTAACAATACCGAAGATGCCATTGGATCTGTGGCAAACTATCTCAAGCGTCATGGCTGGAGTCCGGGTGAATCTGTTACGGTAATGGCAAGTTTTAAGGGAAAGCAATTTGCCGAATACGATATGAAGCCGCAGTATTCAATAGGAGAACTATCCAGCCAGAACCTGTTCCCGACCCAGCCTGTAAAATCTTCCGAGCTGGCCACTCCCATACAATTGAAAATTGAAGATGGATATGAATACTGGCTGGGCCTGCGTAATTTCTATGTCATAACACGCTACAACCACAGTAATCTTTATGCCATGGCCGTTTACCAGCTAAGCCGGCGTATTAAACAAGGTATGCGAAGCTGAAACCATGCTACTATTCAGGCTGGCGCTTACTGCGATCGTTCTCTTATTACTGTCTGCCTGTGGTGGCAAAAGCAGCCCAAAGCCAGCGACCGGAAAATACTATTCTGATGATGGACCGCCGGACAGTCATACGGATAACGTTATCATAGCCGATGCCATTCCGCGGCTTGAGCCGAAAAGCAGGCGGGGTAACCCGCAATCCTATACTGTGTTTGGCAGGCGTTACCATGTCCTGCAAAGCAGCAAAGGTTACATGGAACGAGGCATAGCCTCCTGGTACGGCAAAAAATTTCATGGTCGTAAAACATCCAGCGGAGAAATCTACGACATGTATGCCATGACAGCCGCCCACAAGACACTGCCTATACCCACCTATGCCGAGGTTGAAAACCTGCAAACTGGCAAAACCATCGTTGTGCGCATCAATGATCGCGGCCCCTTTCGTGAAGGGCGCATTATTGACCTGAGCTATGCTGCCGCCCAAAAACTGGGAACTGCTACAAAAGGCACCGGACTTGTTGAAGTTCGAGCCATTGATCCCCTCGTCTGGAAATCAGATAAGGGGCAGGGTGCCCGGTTGTCGGAACCGGCTTTGCCGCCGGATGATATACCAATCTACCTGCAACTTGGTGCCTTCAGTGCCAAAGAGAACGCCGAGTCACTACGCCGTAAAGCCGCGCAACATGCTATTACAAATGTTTTTATAGCGGCAGGTCACGACGGTCCGGGTTCAACCCCGATCTACCGGGTACGTATCGGCCCCCTGACGACGGTAGAACTTGCCGATAATATGATTGAACATCTGATAAGTCATGGATTTCATGATTTTTATGTTATCATCGAATAAATTGGGGCATCGAACTGGAACAACAATGACCAATCACCTGAAAAACCAAACCAGCCCCTACCTGCTACAGCACGCCGAAAACCCGGTCAACTGGCACCCCTGGAATGAAGAAGCTCTGACCAAAGCCAAAACTGAAAACAGGCCGATTTTACTATCCATTGGTTACTCGGCCTGTCACTGGTGCCATGTCATGGCACATGAATCCTTTGAGGATCCGGAAACAGCCGCGCTAATGAACAAACTGTTTATCAACATAAAAGTTGATCGCGAGGAGCGTCCTGACCTCGACAAGATATACCAGACAGCACACCAGATACTGACACAACGGCCGGGTGGCTGGCCACTGACGGTTTTTCTGCAACCAGACAACCACATGCCCTTCTTTGCTGGCACATATTTCCCCAGAGAAACACATCGCGGCATCATTAGCTTCAAGGAACTTATGCAGCGTGTCAATGACTGGTACCTGCAAAATCCTGCCGAACTGGCCGACAATAACGAACAACTTGGTCTGATACTACACCATATTGCCAGAGGCACACCGTGTGAGAAAATACCTGATACCGGCCTGATAGAGCAGGTCGTCCAGATATTAAAAGACACATTTGACAACACCCTGGGAGGATTTGGCAGAGCACCCAAATTCCCCCATCCCGGTAATATTGAACGACTACTCCGAAGTGGTATCGGCGGCCAGCAGGACAAAGAGGGTCTTGATGCTGCATTATTTACCATGGAAAAAATGGCGCTTGGCGGAATAAACGACCAGCTTGGTGGAGGATTCTGCCGCTACTCGGTGGACAACCGCTGGGAGATTCCCCACTTTGAAAAAATGCTGTACGACAACGGACCATTACTGGCACTTTACTCTCAGGCATTCAAAATTGATCACAACCCGTTATTTCTGCATACCTGCACCGAAACGGCTGGCTGGCTGATACGGGAAATGCAATCGGACGAAGGTGGGTACTATTCCTCTCTGGATGCCGACTCGGAAGGCGAAGAAGGTAAATTCTATACCTGGACCCCGGAGGAAATCAGCCACCATCTGCCTCGGCAACAGCTCGATATATTCTGCGCACACTATGGTCTGGACCGACCGACCAATTTTGAAGGCAAATGGCACCTGCATGTCCGTGAAAATACGGTGGTCGCCGGACAGAGTTCAGGTCTGGATGCCGATACAATACAACAACTCCAGGCTGCCCGACTAAAGCTGTTCAATATCAGGGAGCAGCGTATTCGACCTGACCGCGACGAAAAAATTCTGACATCCTGGAATGCACTGGCAATCAAGGGCATGACGGTAGCAGCCCGTTACTGTGACAAGCCGGAATGGGCCGTCTCCGCCCGGCGGGCGCTGGACTTTATTCACCAGCGACTATGGCGTAATAACCGTCTGCTTGCCACCTGCAAAGACGGCAAAGCCCATCTGAATGCCTATCTCGATGATTATGCCTGCCTGATTGATGCCATACTTGAATCACTGCAACACCAGTGGCACAACCGGTATGTCGAATTTGCCTGTCGGCTTGCTGATGTACTGCTGGAACAATTTGAAGACAAGGAGCATGGCGGGTTTTACTTCACCTCCCACGATCATGAAACCCTGATTCAGCGCCCCAAACCCTATACCGATGATGCCTTGCCGGCTGGCAATGCGATGGCCGCCTACAGCCTGCAACGACTGGGTTGCCTGCTGGTCAACACAGACTATCTGCGGGCAGCCGAGCGCTGCCTGCAGGCGGCCGGCCCTGCCATGAAAGAGCAAGGTCAGGGATGTATTTCGATGCTGCTGGCACTGGAAGAATACCACCACCCGGTTAGAACGGTCATACTGCGTGGCACACAAGAAGCGCTGTCACAATGGCAGCAACGCCTGCACCAGCAATACAGGCCCGACTGCATGATATTTGGCATACCGGCCGACACGACGGACCTGCCTGAAAGCCTTGCCGGCAAGCCTGCCGGTGACGGCACGATTGCCTACCTTTGTGAGGGAACAATCTGCCGTCCCGCCTGTGACTCCCTGAATAGCCTGATAGAGTCGTTGAACCGACAGGCGTAAAAACACCGATATTCGGAATCCCGCTAGCTAACCTTGGGTTCCAGCTCCCCGCCGGCATAACGGGCAACCATATCTTCCAGAGAGACAGGCCTGATTTTGGCGGCATGACCTGCACAACCGAAAGCCTCGAAGCGCGCCTGACAAATATCTTTCATCGCTGCAGTGGAAGCCTTCAGAAACTTGCGCGGGTCGAAGTTGGCTGGGTTATCCGTTAAATGCCTGCGGATCGCACCGGTAGAAGCCATGCGCAGGTCCGTATCAATATTCACCTTACGCACCCCGTGTTTGATGCCTTCCTGAATTTCTTCGACCGGAACGCCATAAGTCTGGCCCATATCACCGCCATGGCTATTGATGATTTCCAGCCAATCCTGGGGTACAGAAGAAGAACCGTGCATAACCAGATGCGTATCGGGAATGCGCCTGTGAATTTCCTTGATACGATCAATGCGCAGAATATCACCGGTAGGCTCTTTCGTGAACTTATAGGCACCATGAGAAGTGCCGATAGCGATAGCCAGTGCATCAACGGCGGTTTCTTTGACAAACCGGGCGGCCTCTTCAGGGTCCGTCAACAGCATATCCATATCCAGCTTGCCTTCGGCACCGTGACCATCCTCCTCGCCCATCTCACCGGTTTCCAGAGAACCCAGGCAACCCAACTCACCCTCCACGGTAACACCACCGGCGTGGGCGATTTCGACAACCTTGCGGGTGACATCGACATTATATTCAAAGGTAGCCGGAGTCTTCATATCCGGCATCAATGAACCATCCATCATAACGGATGAAAAGCCGGACTGGATAGAACGCAGACAAACCGCCGGTTCTGCGCCGTGGTCCTGGTGCATAACGACCGGGATATGTGGATACTGCTCAATAGCCGCTGTAACCAGATGGCGCAAAAACGGTTCGCCCGCATAGGAACGCGCACCGGCCGAACCCTGCATGATAACCGGGCTGTCTGCCGCATCTGCTGCCTGCATGATAGCATGAACCTGCTCCATGTTATTCACATTGAAAGCCGGCATACCGAAGTCATTGTCCGCGGCATAGTCGAGTAACTGCCGCATTGAAATAAGAGCCATAATTATCTCCTCACATATTAAAATTGAGGGGAAACCCGCACATTAACAGAATTTCCCCGGTTACTTGTTTTCCGCTTATCAAGAATAATATCACGGATCGATTTTACAATATTCCGGAGTATGTAATCCTCCGACTTTAACAACCTTCATCGTATTGGTTCCGCCGGCGGTGCCGGCCAAATCGCCTTTCGTAATAATGACCAGATCCCCGTCACGCACAGCACCGCGCCGCACCAGATCATCGACGGCCTCCTTATTGACGATAGCGTGATCGGAAAAATCCGGCTTAAAGCTGACGGGATAGACGCCTCGATACAATGTTACCCGGCGACGTGTTTTCACACTTGAAGTCATTGCATAGATGGGGATACCCGAACTGATACGGGACATCCACAGAGGTGTCGAACCGGACTCGGTAAGAGAAATAATGGCCGTCACTCCCAGATGATTGGCGGTGTACATGGTAGCCATGGCGATGGCCTCATCAATATAGTCAAAAGTAGTACCTGTACGATGAGTGGAAATCATGGCCTCGCGCTGCTTCTCTGCGCCGAGGCAGATTTTGCCCATAGAAGCCACCACTTTTGCCGGATGCTTACCGACAGAAGTCTCGGCCGACAGCATGACCGCATCCGTCCCGTCCAGCACGGCATTGGCTACATCCATCACCTCGGCACGGGTTGGCGTATGATTCTCGATCATGGACTGCATCATCTGTGTAGCCGTGATCACTACGCGGTTCATTTTTCGGGCCCTGGCGACCAGTTTTTTCTGCACGCCCGGCAACTCCGGGTCGCCGATTTCAACACCGAGATCGCCGCGGGCAATCATAATGACATCGGAAGCCTCAATGATTTCCTCGATATTGGTCAGCGCCTCGGCGCGCTCGATCTTGGCGATCAAACCGCCATGCCCGCCGGCCTTATAAAACAGGTCACGGGCCATATTGACATCTTTAGCGTTTCGAGGGAAAGACAATGCCAGATAATCGGCCTCAAGGTCAGCGGCCGTTTTAATATCCTGCATATCCTTTTCGGTCAATGCGGCAGCCGACAGGCCACCGCCCTGTTTATTGATACCCTTCTTGTCGGAAAGCACCCCGCCGACCACCACACGGCAGCGTATTTCAGCCTCATCCACATCATCGACCCACAACACAATGGCACCATCATCGAGCAACAGAGTATCGCCACGGGCCACATCGCCGGGCAATGCCTTATACAAAATACCGACAGCCGTTTCATGGCCGGCTTCAATATCCATATTCGCATCCAGCGAAAACATGGCACCTTCAGACAACTCAACCGAGCCATCCCTGAACGCACCGATACGGATCTTGGGGCCCTGCAGATCGGCAATAATACCAACCTGACGTCCACAGGCGCGGGCGCGGTTGCGAACAGTCTCCGCACGCGCCTTATGCTCCCCGGCCGAGCCATGCGAAAAATTGATACGGCAAACATCAACGCCGGCCTGAATCAACTCATCCAGCGCCCTGGGGTCATCGGTTGCCGGTCCCAGGGTAGCGACAATCTTGGTTCTTCTCGGCATGGAATTCGCTTTCCCGACAGACCCGGATTAACTGCCGGTGCGGGCCTGCAACATGGCTACGGCAGGCAATGTCCTGCCCTCCAGATATTCGAGAAATGCACCGCCTGCGGTAGAGATATATGAAACATCATCATAAATGCCATACTTCTGGATAGCGGCAATCGTATCGCCGCCGCCGGCTATAGAGAAACAATCCGAACGGGCAATAGCCAGGGCGATAGTTCTGGTGCCGCTGCCGAACTGATCAAACTCAAACACACCGACCGGGCCATTCCAGACAACCGTGCCTGCTTTATTGATAATCTCAGCCAGCCCCTGAGCCGAGCGGGGGCCGATGTCAAAAATCATATCATCGTCTGCCACATCGCCCGCATCCTTCAAAACTGCCTCGGTGCCCTCAGAAAGCTCCCTGCCGACAACGACATCGACTGCAATAGGAATATCCGCGCCGCGCGCCCTCATCTTTTCAATCAAAGCCCTGGCCGTATTGACCATATCATCCTCACACAAAGAACGGCCGATATTAAAGCCCATGGCCTTCAGGAAAGTATTGGCGATCCCGCCACCGACAATCAGCTGATCCACCTTCTCCGACAACGCCTCCAGAACAGTCAGCTTGGTAGAAACCTTGGAACCCCCGACAATCGCCAGCATCGGCCGCACCGGATCAGCCAGTGCCCTGGCCAGACTATCCAGCTCATTCGACAACAACAAACCGGCACAAGCCACGGGTGCATGCAGACCGGCACCATGAGTGGAAGCCTGGGCGCGATGAGCGGTACCGAAGGCATCCATCACAAACACATCACACAATGCCGCATATTTTCTGGCCAGCTCGCTGCTGTCCTCTTTCTCACCGACATTAAAGCGCACATTTTCAAACAAAACACACTCACCCGGTGCCACATCAGGAGCACTGCCCAGATAATCTGCGATCAGACGGACCTCCGATCCCAGACGGGCAGACATATCATCAGCAATCGGTCGCATTGAATTTTCATCATCAGCCGCCCCTTCCTGCGGGCGACCACGATGAGACATCACCTGCACCCTGGCACCCGCCTTCATGCAATACTCAATGGACGGCATGGATGCCACGATACGCGCATCGGAAGTAACCCTGCCATTTTTGACAGGCACATTCAGGTCGGCGCGAATCAAAACACGCTTGCCGGCCAGCTCAACATCGGTCAATTTAATGAAAGGCATTCATTAAACCCGCGTATTCCACAGGCCATAGTCAGGCAATCGCATGGCATCAGCCGGTTGCAACATGCCTGACAAAGCGCAGCATATTACAGGTATAACCATACTCATTGTCATACCAGATCACCAGTTTGATAAAAGTACCATCGAGGGCCATACCGGCTTCGGCGTCAAAGATAGAAGAATGGCTGTTGCCGCGGAAATCGGTTGAAACCACCTTCTCATCGGTATAGGCCAGCGTATCCCCCATGCTCTCCGACTCGGCAGCCTCCTGCATGGCAGCGCAGACCTCATCGTATGAAGCCTCCCGGTCCAGTTCACAGGTCAGATCGACAACAGAAACATCAGAAGTCGGCACACGGAAAGCCATACCGGTCAGCCTGCCGTTCAACTCCGGTAAAACCACACCCACGGCTTTGGCAGCACCGGTTGAAGAAGGGATAATATTTTCCAGGATACCCCGGCCACCGCGCCAGTCCTTCATCGAAGGACCATCAACCGTTTTCTGGGTCGCGGTAGCGGCATGAACAGTCGTCATCAAGCCACGCCTGATACCCCATCTATCGTTTAGAACCTTGGCGACAGGTGCCAGACAATTCGTTGTGCAGGAAGCGGCAGAAACAATCTGCTGGCCTGCATAATCCTCATGGTTGACGCCATACACAAACATCGGCGTACCATCCTTGGAAGGTGCCGACTGCACCACCTTCTTCGCACCGGCATCGATATGCTTCTGGCAGCTCTCCGCGGTCAGAAAAAAGCCTGTACACTCGATCACGATATCCACATCAAGCTTGCCCCAGGCCAGGTCCGCCGGATCACGCTCCGCTGTCAGGCGGATAGTGTTGCCATTGACGACCAGATTGCTGCCATCAACAACGACATCACCGTCGAAAATGCCATGAACAGAATCATGCTTCAACATATAGGCCAGGTAATCCGCCTCCAGCAGATCATTGATGCCGACCACCTGAATATCAGGGAAATCCTTTGCGATAGCGCGAAACGCCATGCGACCAATGCGACCAAAGCCATTAATACCGACTCGAACAGCCATTATCTAATCTCCTAAAAAAATATAGAGGTTTCAAACATCGGCACCTCATAAAGCCTTACCTTTCGGTTGTGCATACCTCATCAATCACCGTGCCGACATGCTCGGCGGTAAAGCCGAAATGCCTGAACAGCTCATCGGCAGGAGCGGACTCGCCGAAACGATCCATGCCGACCACTCTGCCGCCGGTGCCGACATACTTATACCAGCCATCCGATGCGGCGGCCTCGACCGCCACCCGTGCCGTAACAGAAGGCGGCAGCACAGACTCCCTGTAATCAGCCTCCTGCCTGTCGAAGACACTGGTGGAAGGCATCGAAACCACACGCACATTTTTACGGCTGGCAGCGGCAGCCTGCATGGCAATGCCGACCTCCGAACCCGTGGCAATAACGATGACATCGGGTGTGCCGTCACAATCCAGCAGGACATACCCACCCATGCTGATGCCGGCAATCTGTTCGGAAGTTCGCTCCTGATGAGGCAGTTTTTGCCGGGAAAAGACCAGACAGGACGGGCCATCGGTGCGCTCGACAGCGGCAGCCCAGGCGACAGCGCTCTCTACCGTATCACACGGACGCCACACATCCATATTCGGGATCATACGCAATGCGGGAAGCTGCTCGACCGCCTGATGGGTTGGTCCGTCCTCACCCAGACCGATTGAATCGTGGGTAAAGACAAACACGGAATGCACCTTCATCAGGGCTGCCATACGAAGCGCATTACGCGAATAATCAGAAAACATCAGAAAAGTAGCACCGAACGGCACCAGGCCACCGTGCAAAGCAATACCATTCATAATGGCGGACATACCGAACTCACGCACACCATAATGGATATAATTACAATCCGGCATATCGGCCCGCATGGGTCGGTAACCGGGCCACTCCGTCAGATTTGAGCAACCCAGGTCAGCGGAACCGCCGAACAACTCAGGTGCCAGTCCGGCGTAATGCTCGATGGCGGCCAGAGAAGCCTGTCGGGTTGCCTTGCTTTCAGCGTTACGGCTGCACTCAGCAACAAACCTCTCCACCTGTTTCGCCCAGTTATCGGGACGCTTATCCGCCATGCGGCGCTCGAACTCGGCAGCCAGTTCGGGGCAGGCAGCCTCATAAGCAGCGAACCGGTCATTCCAGGCTGCCTCAGCGGCCTGACCTTTTTCCCGACCGTCCCAGCCGGCATAAATCTCATCAGGCACAACAAACGGATCATGTGTCCAGCCCAGCTCCTTTCTGGCCAGCGCGACCTCATCAACGCCCAGAGGTGCGCCATGGCAGGCATGGGAACCGGCCTTATTGGGAGAACCGAAACCAATCGTTGTTTTACAACAGATCAGGGAAGGTCGGTCAGTTACGGAACGAGCCATCTCGACAGCCCTGCTGACGGCCTGCGCATCATGGCCATCGACACCGGCCACCACATGCCAGCCATAAGCCTCGAAACGAGCCGGCGTATCATCGGTGAACCAGCCCTCGACATGGCCATCGATAGAAATGCCATTATCATCCCAGAAAGCGATCAACTTGCCGAGCCCCAGCGTACCCGCCAGCGAACAGACCTCATGCGAGATGCCCTCCATCAGACAACCGTCGCCTAAAAACACATAAGTATAATGATCAACGATGACATGACCGTCTTGATTAAACTCCGCTGCCAGCGCACGCTCGGCGACAGCCATACCAACGGCATTACTGACACCCTGTCCCAGCGGGCCGGTCGTTGTCTCGATACCGGGAGCATAACCATACTCAGGGTGTCCCGGTGTTTTGGAATGCAGTTGCCGGAAATTTTTCAGATCATCCATGCCCATCTCATAGCCGGTCAAATGCAGCAGGGCATAAATCAACATGGAGCCATGACCGTTGGAAAGCACAAAGCGGTCACGGTCCGCCCAGTGCGGATTGGCCGGATTATGTTTCAAATAATCATTCCAGAGCACCTCGGCGATATCCGCCATACCCATGGGGGCACCCGGATGGCCGGAATTGGCCTTTTGTACGGCATCCATGCTTAACGCGCGGACAGCGTTTGCCAGCTCAAAACGCGACGGCATAACATTCTCCTCAAGAAATACACCCGGCAACCATCAAACCCGGCGGTGCCGACGGCAAAGATCAGCCCCATTCCGCAATATCGTGGCAAGAACCATCCTGACGGTCTGATTCCCTGACAATCTGATTCCACATGCCGGTAACAAGACCGACCATTATCACCGAACCATCAGCGACCCGCAACACACCAGACAGGCAATATCGCTTATGGGTACATAAACAGACAGAATAGAAGGGGCCGGTTGCCACTCATTGCAGAGAAACACACCGACCGTCGAGAAGAAACTCTACTACTCACCAATCCACTTGATGGAACACCCCATGCTGGGGATCTGCTCGGTCGGACCCTGACCTGTCTCGGCGACCAGCTTCATGGCCTCAAAAAGATCCCGTCGTACCGTAGGGCTGGCTGCCTCCTTGCGGCTTTCATCCAGGCGACCGCGGTACTGCAACTTCAGATCGGCGTTATAGCCAAAAAAATCAGGCGTACACACCGCGCCATAGGCCCTGGCGACAGCCTGAGTCTCATCCAGCAGATAAGGAAAGCCAAAGCGGCACTCCTCGGCGACCTTCTGCATATTCACAAAAGAATCCTCCTCATACTGTGTTGCATCGTTTGACATGATAGCGACACTATGCAATCCCAGTTGCTTAAGCTCATCCGTATCGCGCACAATCCTGTCCCTGACAGCCTTCACATAAGGACAATGATTGCAGATAAACATGACCAGCAGGCCCTTTTCGCCCGCACAATCCTCTAATGACCATGTCCTGCCATCGACGCCGGACAGCGAAAAATCGATTGCAGGCCGGTTAAAATCACAAACCGGAGTTTCCAGACTGACCATGACACTACCCTCCAGGCAGCAAAAGAACACAGTTTAGGCCGCTCAAAAAAATCATCAAGCCCCGGTTCACATCAAAACAGGAAAAAACATGCAATCACATATTGATGAAAATGCTGACATCTATACTATAATGTCGATATGGAAATGCCGGAAACCGCCCAAACACCCTGACGACAGCCACACGAGGCCCCTGTACAAGGCACTGAAAACCATGAAGCACACACCAATCAGCCGAACACTGATAGCGACCATCCTGCTGCTGGGACTATCAGGCATGACCGTTGCAGCACCCTACACCTTTATTATACAGCCGATCCTGCCGACCTCGCAGACCGAAGCGGCCTATACCCCGCTGATCGACTACCTGCAGGACCGCACCGGTCAAAGCCTCAGCCTGCAAACCACGCCCAACTTCATCAGCTACTGGCAGGAAATGTCAAAAGGCCAGTACGATATCGTCATGGATGCTGCCCACCTGACCGACTACCGCATCCAGAAACTGGACTACAGAGTCATCGCCAAAGTGGCTGGGGTGGTCAGCTTTACCCTGGTAACCGGCGAAGACACACTGGCCTTTGAGCCATCCGAACTGGTCGGCAAACGCATTGCCAGTCTGGCCTCACCGAGTCGCGGCGGACTGATACTGGACACCTTTTTTGGTAATCCCATGCGCCAGCCCATGCTGGTTGAAGCCACCGATGCCCAGAATGCCATCAGCAAAGTCCTTGACAAAAGCGTACACGGTGCCGTCATACCCACCCCGCTGGTCGGAGCCAATCCCGGACTGAATGTCGTTGCGACAGAAGAACAATGGCCACACATGGCCATATCGGTATCACCCGACGTACCCGAAGATGTCGTAACGGCCCTGCGTACCGCCCTGATAGAAGCCACCGAACAGCCCGCAGGCCAGCAAATGCTGCAACAAATCAACCTGCCCGGTTTTGAAGAAGCCGATTCCGGGCTTTACCAGGGCTATTCCGACATGCTCAAAAACTTCTGGGGCTACTGATGCGAACACCGCCCGATCAGGGGAACTGCCGGGGAAACCTGCCGCCGGTCCGTAGAACCGATCCGGCACCCCGTTTTCATGTTAGATTGCCGCTGGAAATGTTGCCGGTTCGGAAAACTTGCAGTATGCTGCCGGTCGATACATAATGGACAAATGGTGCAGGTCAGCCGGTAATGTCGGACCGGCCTGCAATACAGGGCCGAACAAACCGCAGGATGACGCGAAAAATGCGCTTATCGCCTTTGTGCTCGGTTAAATGTTATGCTATACTTCAGTACAAGCCGGCGTGATGCTGCGACTTGCCCCTGTTCGTCAAACCGGTGTACAATGGGGCCAAAGACGCTGATCAGGCAGTAATGTCTGACCGGCAATGGCTGAAACAGCGTATTCATCGACTGACCCAGAGAGAGACAATATGAACCATACTGGACAAGGGCTGCCGACCAGCGGCAGCAATACGATTCTGGAATTGACGGCAGGCACTGCCACAGTGGCGGTAGCAGCAGACCGATATGGCGCGGACCACAGGTGCAAAGAAAGCCCGTCATTCCTGCGCAAGCAGGAATC